>JAQWAJ010000048.1 GCA_028707745.1 Bacteroidales bacterium
CGGCGATTCCGATTGCAGACAGCCGTTTCCTGAAAGAGGAAGATGTAGCGACTGACGTCTATGGATTCATGAAAAAAGGCAACGACATCAAGATTCGTCTGAGAGTAGTGGGTCAGTATTGTGTGGGTGTATATGACTATGCAGTACCTGATTCGGTTGCGCTGAACAATAACAAACCGATGTACCAGTTCAATACGAAAGACATTGCCACAAAACACCATGATCTGCCAACAGCAAAAGCTGCCCTTGACCTGATCAGGGCAGTTCCGAATCCCTATTACGGAAACTCGGCTTATGAAAGAACTCAGATCGAAAACATGGTTAAAATCACCAACCTTCCGCAAACATGCACCATTTCAATTTATGCACTTAACGGCAACCTGATCCGCCGGTTTACCAAGGACAATGACAAAACAAGCATCGATTGGGATCTTAATAACCAATACAATATCCCAGTTGCCAGTGGCGCCTACATCATTCATATAAACGCTCCGGGCATCGGCGAGAAAGTAGTGAAGTTCTTCGGGGTGTTGAGGCCTCAGGATCTGAATAGCTTATAGCAATTCCGGTCTCCGGTTTTCGGTTTCCTATTTTTTGATAAGGTCCTTGATCACCGAAACGCTTTCTTCAAGATAGATGTCTTTCGAAAGATCCTCGATCATCCGCTGGGTAATCTCATTGCGAGCCGTATCCATTTTGTTCAACGCAAGGTCAGCCTGCAACGAACTAATTTTCAGCCCCGTGGGTGTTTTCATCAGCTTTTCATATTTCTTGGCTTCCTGGGTCTGTGCTTTCAGATCTTTCAGGTAGGAATCCAGATTCAGCGAGAAATTGGTTTTCTCTGAATCCTTTTTAATCCTGACGGCATTCTGACGGATCAGGTCAAACTGATCATTTTTACTGATACGTTTATCACAAAGAGCCTTCAGCTTTTCCCGGGGAAGGTCATTGGTCCAGGTCGTGTAAGTTACCGGCTGAATTTCATCCCAGCTCAGGGCATATTCTTCCTCCTTTTCACCGATATCCATCATCTGATAGGAATCGGGCAGTACAATATCCGGAGTAACCCCCTTCAGCTGGGTGGTTTTTCCGTTGATCCGGTAAAATTTCTGAATAGTTAGCGACAAGGCTCCGAGTGGCTTAACATCCTTCATCTTTTCATTGACTAATTCATCCAGATCGGTAACACGCTGAACAGTTCCTTTTCCCCAGGTACTCGGACTTCCGATAATCAATCCGCGTCCATAATCCTGAATGGCGGCAGCGAAAATCTCGGATGCAGAGGCGCTGGAATAGTTGGTCATCACCACCAGCGGTCCGCTATACTGAATTTTCGGGTCGGTATCATCCAGAATAACCGGATTGCCTTCCCTGGTTTTGATCTGTACCACCGGTCCCCTCGAGATGAACAATCCGGCCAGTTTAACGGCTTCGGGCAATGAGCCCCCGCCGTTGTTCCTCAAGTCGATGATCAATGCGTCAATTCCCTCCTCCTTCAACTTTTCAATTTCTTTGGCTACATCATCCGAACATTTCCGGCCGTTCCTGTCCTGGAAATCCTGATAGAACTGCGGCAGATATACATACCCGGTACGAACCATGCCCGATTCATCCTTCAGAATCAACGATGAAGCATAGGATTCTTCCATGACGACCACTGCACGGGTCAGCACCACTTCGTTCACCGATCCGTCACGTTTGCGGATCGTTAGCCGTACCTTGGTATTCTTGGGTCCTTTGATCAGGGCCACAGCGCTCTCCTGCTTCATATCGAGAATATCCACCGAAGGCTCATCCCCCTGCCCTACCCGCATGATCAGGTCGTTTACCTCAATTTTCTTGCTTCTCCACGACGGACTACCCGGAAACATGTCGACTACAACCAAATACCCGTCCTTTTGGCGTAGTGTAGCGCCAATTCCCTCGTATTTACCCGACATGGTAACATCGAACCGCTCCTTATCCCGTGGCGGCATATAGACCGAATGGGGGTCATACGCCGATATGACCGAATTGATGTAGATCGACCATCTGTCGTCCTCATCCATCTGTTTCACCCGGTCATACCAATCGTCATAATTATCCAGTAAGCCCTTGCGTGCTTCCGCTTCGAGCTGTTCAACGGTTTTGATTTTCACCGTATCAGATTTTGCAGCGGCGGTTTCTTGAGATTGCAAGCTGCTGGCTACCCGGGTCATGACCTGGAACTTAAGCGATTTTCTCCAGGCTTCGCGCAGGTCTTCCTCGTTTTTCGGAAATTTGGTTTTATCCGGATCCGTTTCAATCGTCTCATTCTTCGTCAGATCGAACGGAGCCGTCAGAAATTCCGTAAAGTAGGCTTTTGTTTCAAGCAAACGCTTCTGAATCAGCGATGATGATTTCACGAAAAACTCCATGGAACGCGCCTTCCACTCATCATCAAGCCTGAATTTATAAGCCGACAAATCGTCATAATCGGATTGAAGAAAGTACCTTTTATTCAGATCAAGCCTTTCGATATACAGGTTAAATACCCGCTCCGAAAAGCTGTCATCTTCCCGTAGAGGCTGATAATGACGGTATGATAAAAACTGCGAAACTGCTTCATTGAGGATAATTTCCTTCTTGTTATCCGCAACAAAGCATGATGAGGTAAGAACTAAAGCAGTTCCCGCCAGGAATATCCAGGAGAATTTTCTTTTCATAAACGATTACGTGAAAAACGCTTCAAAAATAACAGATCATTTCGCCTTTTGTTGTTAAACGAAAGGAATAAAACCAGCGCGTTCCAGTTTTCCCACCACCAGTTTGATCAGGTATTTGTTTTCCAGGTTGATAGCATACTTTCTGGCATTCTCATCGATACCGATAATCATTTCCTTATCGCGCAGGCCTTTGATCATTTTGGAGATTTCAGTCGGATGTTTTTGCGGAAAGAAAAGTCGTACATCTCCGGCCTGAAATACCTGCTTGTCGATAGCCAAGTCGATGATCAGGCGATCCTGTGCATCGAATACCCGTTCGAAAAGCGGATGTTTAAAGGCAGGTTTGATGATTTCCTCCCTGATGATGTCATAATTCAGCAAGCTATCCATACGGGCCATGTCGTCGCGGAGCCCGGTCAATGCAAATTCGATAAATGCCATTACATCCTTCTCCTTCTCTGAATCTGCGCGCCTGACCAAAGTATGGTACTTATCCGGATCCCAGCAGAGGCTAAACGCCGGATTGATGATCCGGTCAGATACCCCGCCGAATCCCTGTTTGCGTAACATCGAATAGGCCACCAAACGGGCAACCAAACCATTCGCATCGCGGAAAGGATGGATCCACAGCAAACGCTGGTGAGCATAGGCCGTCTTGATCGCATCGAACTTCGCCGGCTCTTTCTTATTGATATAGCCACTCAACCTGTCCATAAATGTTTCAACTAAATGGAAAGCGGGACTGGTATTTCCGGGTACATCGGGGCGGGCCACAGTATGCCTGTATTTACCTGCAAATCTGCTGCTTTCGGCTGTAATACCCTCCTGGATCATCCGGTGTATCTCGGTAAAAAAACCTTGGAAAATGACCGTTTCATCGCCATTTTCGCTCAGAAACCTCATGGTTTCCGATACTTTATCGATCTCAACAGTCTTTCTGCCTTTCGATTCCGGGTCATCCTCCTTGGCTTCGAAGTATTTACTCAGACCGGTCTTATTGCCATCCACACGTGCCGAGCCAATGGCATCCAGATCCAGAAATATTCCACGCAACTGATTGTAAATAAACGGATCAGTGGTCACAAGGGTCTCTTTTTTACGGAGATATTCAATGTCTATTACCAGATCGGTAATCTTGCTACTGAACAACGGTTCAGGGGTTTGAAAAACAATTGGTTTCATATACGATATACCATAACCTATAGGTATGGCTAACTGATTAATTTTGAATACTTTACACTAAACTATGCGAACTTTGACTATTCTGAATGTCAAATATATGATTATTAGCGAACTCGGGGATAAAAAATCTGAAATATTTGACATATTTGAGCAATAAACGGGTGAAAAATGCAATTGACAATCAAAACCTCCGGGGGAACATTCCTGATCCGTCCGATTTGCCGGGATGACAATGCTGCCATTCGCGACATTATCCTCGAAACGCTGATCGAACATGGCGCCGTCGGGGGTGGTTTTGCCTCCGGCGATCAGGATACGCAGCACATGTATGAGGCTTTCCTCCGCGAAGGAAGAGTGTATTACGTTATTGAAAAGACCGGAAGCGATGCTCCGCACCTGATTCTGGGAGGCGCCGGCATTGCCCCGCTGCCCGGGGAGCCCGGAACCTGTGAACTGGTGAAGATGTACTTCCGTCCCGAAATCAGGGGGCTCGGTCTCGGTAAAAAGCTCTTAAGCATTTGTCTCGAAGAGGCCGCGAAAGCCGGATACAGTCAGATTTATCTCGAAACCCTTGAACAGATGCAAGCCGCCCGCGGGTTGTATGAACATCTGGGGTTCAAACGGATAACCTGCCACATGGGCAGTACCGGTCATTATGCGTGTGATGTTTTCTATCTCCGGAAACTTTGAATAACATAAAATTTCTTTTACATTTGCACTCCCGTAATGCACCCCGGGGTGTAGCGCAGTCCGGTTAGCGCGCGTCGTTCGGGACGACGAGGCCGGAGGTTCGAATCCTCTCACCCCGACAAAAAGCCGCTGTAATGAATTTTACAGCGGCTTTGTTGTTTATGAAAGGTCACCCTGAAAACTTCGGTTGTTTGACATTGCAAATACCAGAAAGGCACATTAATCTTTCTTTTTATGTGGATCTGGATTTTCGAGAAGTTCGGGTTTGAGTTTGCTAATTTCAGCAAGCATCTCTTCAGGGATGCCAGTCGCTCGGAAAATGGTTTGAGTTAGTAGAAGTTGTTCCAATGTAATATCAATAACTCCCTCAAGGTGAGAGCCAGATAAAATAGATCCTTGAATGCTTGTATAATTGATTCGGGCTCCTTCAAAATTTGCCCCTACCAAACAAGCTTTATCCAGATTTGCTCCTGTTAAGCCAGCCCCTTGCAAGTGAGCATTAATTAAGGTAGCTCCTTCCAAGTGTGTCGAATATAAGTTAGCATCCTCAAGGTGAGCTTCAACTAACACAGCTTTTTCCATGTGGGCACCACTTAAACATGCTCTTTCTAAGTGAGCTGAAAGCAAATTAGCTCCTTCAAAGTGGGATCCATTCAAATTTGCTCTTTGAAGATAAGAATGATTGAGCTCAGTATTTATACAGTTGGCATGATCCAGCTGAATCTCTCTAAGTTTAGCATTAGTTAATATTTTTTTAAAGCTTTGGTAAATTCCCGAGTTCTCTTTCCTAAATAAAACTTCACAAACAGCCTGAATGTCAACGGTGACTGGCTTGATATTCTCTTCACTTTCATCAGATATTGGATCATCAACATACACTATCAACCTTTGAGACCTATCTCTGATATAAGAACAGAATATATTGCAAATATTCTCCCTAAGACTCATGTCATCGGATTCTTTTGCAATGCAATGCAAGGTATAAATCCCACCCATACGGACCGAGGCTTCTTTATGTCCAAGTTGCTCAATTGCTTGGTTGAATCTTTGGATTTGGTTTTCCTCACGGTGTGCTTTTGTGGCTTCAAGTTGAGCTTTTGCGGTTTCAAGCTGAGCTTCTGCTGTTCTCTCTGAGGCCCTTGCTCGTCTCATTGTAGCTCGATAGGTAAAATAGACCAAAACTCCTCCTGCAACAGTTAGAATTACTTTAAGGAATTCGCCGCTGGGGTCATCTTTGCCATTATGAAAAAATAGGTCTACCAGTTCATTCCAATATTTAAAGAGGAAGGTAAAAATGGCTAAGCTGACCAACATGTAAAAGGTCCCGATCAGCCAAGGTGGTGTAGGTTTATATAGAATTTTCAAATTGTTATACTTTAAAAACGCTTCAGAATTCAAGATTCAATTTAATTTATTTTTCTTCAATTAGCCATAATTTTTCTCGCCAATCAGAAACAATATTAATCAAATCGTTAAAATCCCAATTCTCCGATAGCATACTTAAACCGGAGAAAATCGGAGAATCAGATCCAATTGCATGAAAGTAATTGGAATTTTGTTCGTCATAATATTCTCTAAACTTAATATTTAAATCGTCTAATACCATGATCGTATCAGCATGTAAAAACGGCGGCAAATCTCTGTGTTTATAGTAGTTGGCCAATGTAATAATTAATTCAATTCTTGTCGTTTGTGAATTATCCAATTTTTTATCTACAGAATATTTTGAATATATTTTTTTTAAATCAGGATACAAATCAGAAATACTACTATTTATATAGTTTTGTAGAATAACAAACACTAATCCCACAATAAATTCAGTATCATCAGCATAAAGTGCATCCCAAAACCAACCACCATTTTCTTTGAATATCTGCCTATAATTTTCAAGTTGACCTTGTAGGAGAGATATAATATCTCTAACTACTTTAATTCTTGAGTCAATTCGCATGTAGTGTTCTGACATCTTTTCAATTATTAAGATATTAACCTCTTCGCTCGGTTAAGAATATGATCATATGTCATAATTTTTAGGTTGTGATAATTTGAGTTTAATATCCTATAACTCTCCTTTTGTTCATCATTCCATTCGTCAGATCTCCCGTAGATCAAAATACAACGTGGTTTAATCGTTTTGACACATCCAACTCTTTCAAAATATTTTACATTATTGGCTTCTCTTTCAACCTCATAGATGTATTTTGATGCTTGAGTTATCGATTTGATTAAATCACTATGTGGAAAATAGTTATTATGGTCCTTTGTATCAGCCCAAAATTTCAAATTGCCTTCTGGTCTCTTTATTTCAACAATATCAATAAACCCATCATATGCTTCCATTAAAAAATCGGAAATATTCGCAGTATCAATTTCTCTTTCGTCGAGGATTTTAACAAATTCAGTTCCCAGTACCCAACTATTCTCGGTAAACCATTTTTGCCATTTATACTCTGTCAAGTCTTCTTTAAGCATTTTTTGGAATTTTTCAATTGCATGAACCTTGGTCAATTGTTCGAAAGCAATGAATAAATCAGCTGGTATTATATCATGATAAATAATGAAATTAAGGAGATCTTGCTTTTCAGGATTTCCAAAGAATGCTTTTAAATGCTCAATGTTGTGTAGGTTAAAATCCTCATCAAGAGGAATATATTTTTTTACACCTTGTTTAAAAGGTTCAAAATTGTTTTGTAAAAATTTAAGTAATGAATTGAATTCCTCATCAGTGAGAGTTAATTCACTTTTTGGAACAAGACTTTCTAATTCCTCAAGTGTTATACCTGAGAAATCTTTACGTTTTACATAGCGTCCTATTTTTAATGATACTTCATCTGGATGAGTTGTATGTGGTATTTTCCATAGTGTAATTCTTGTAATGGTTCTTGGTTTATCAGCTAATATGTCCATTAGATAATCAATACCATCTTTGGAGGTTCTAATTTCACTCATTTAAATTGTTTTTATTTTTGCTACGAGGGAATACCACTACCCACAGCCAACCTTTCCAGTAAGCTAAGGCGGGCGAAGATAAACGCTGAAACGATACCTTCCAGAAAGCTCATTGTTGTCATTGTTTCTGCATCATCTGTAAATCATTATGGGGAACTACATGAAAATCAAATACCTTATAAAGATAAAGAAGGTTTTCAATTACACAACAAAAAACAACAGAAAGTTAACGGGGGGACTGGCCTACCTAATGCAGTATTCTTTGATCTTGCTTAAAGCCTTGACGCAGTCGTCCATCACGGTTTTAGTAACCACATAATTAATGTATCGGGCGGAGTTACACGAATCAAACAAAAAACGAAATTCAGCAGCCACCTCACGATGATTCCGGCTTACCCATTCCACAGTAAACTGATGTCTGCTCTGATGTTCTCTTTTGAAATTTTGGTACAGTTCCTCGAAGTTTTGATACACAATCTCATTCTCAGATCCGGCAACTGTGTAAGGGATGATTTTGTGCCTGATGTAATAAATCGTGGAATAGAAAGCAGTAGTAACAATCCAATCCTTAAATCGCGGGTCTTGCTGCAGATACTCGCATGTCTGTTCGTTGTGTCGCGCTTGTTGAAGATTATTACTATTTCCCATAACATAAGTAGTATCCATCGGAGAATACTCTCTGCTTGTTGACCTTTGGGCTATCGGAAAGAATCGAGGTGGAGAAATGGAATGTGTCTGAGCTCTCGGATTGTTCTTTATCAATCAACAAAGCATAGACCTCTCTGAGCTTTTCCAGTGAATAGTCGAGCTCATTGACCATAAACAACAGCTTGAATGAGGACAGGTCATCGATCTTTAAAAGAACACGTGAGCATCTGATCCTTTTGGAGTTGATTGTTGTAAAAAGGTCCTCGCCAATGGCTTGAATCTTTTTGAGGTTGTCTTCGAGCTCTTTGGCCAGTACACGGCTGATTGCAGACCCTAATTCCTTTTTCCCCCTGGAGTAGGCATTTATTACTTCATCCGCAGTAAAAAGCTTGGGGTCGGTTGTCTGGTGCCAGGTTCCGATTATAGTATCGACAGACATACTTGCTTTGTTTTCAAATTAATAGAAGAATCTATTGCTGACAAATGTATGAAGAAAACACAAAAGCACAACAATTTTCAAACAAAAAGAAATCGATACGTGAGGCTTAGCCAATTCACTTTTTTGCCACCATCGTCCAACCCGTTGAATCGGGCAGCTGCCTGTTACATAATGCCCATGTTCTGCAGAAGGTAGTCGAGGGCCTGATCGGTGAGCAGAATCGGCTCAACCATATCAAGGGCTTTGATATTAAAGGGCGTGGCAATGTTGAGGGCAATCCGGAATAAACCGGCTTAGGATGGTCT
>JAQWAJ010000049.1 GCA_028707745.1 Bacteroidales bacterium
CATCAGGTTCCCGATGCTGGTGCTGTTGGATTCGAGCGCATTTTGAATATCCAGATCTGTGATTCCGATACTTTTGATTTTTTCGGGATCCGGAGTAATGATCAGTTCCGGTTCAGTGGATCCGGTAATATCGACCATAGCGACTTCCGGGAGCTGTTCGATGCGTTTGACGATAACCGATTGTACAAATTCACTGAGTTCGACCATTTTCTCCGGGTCAGTCCACCCGGCTTTTTGGGTGATCATGAGGTTAAAGACAGGGATATCGGTAGCCGATGCCTTCACCACCCTGGGCCGGTCGAAACCGTTTGGCATACTGTTCATGGCATCGTCAATCTTCTCATTGGACTCGATATACGCGTAATTGATATCGGTACCATGCGTAAATTTCATCCGTATGATGCTGTAGCCATCCCGGGTTTCGCTCTCGATATCTTCAAGATGTGCCACCTGCAACAACTGATTGCGTATAATTGTAGTCACGGAGTTCTCCATCTCCCGGGCCGGGATACCATCATAAGTAGCCTGCACGGTGATCTCCGGAATATCAATATCGGGCATGAGAGATACCGGCAATTTAAAAACCGTAACCACCCCCAGAAACAGGATAGCCAGAAAGGCCATAATTACGGCGATCGGACGATGAATCAGAAATTTAACCATAGGTTACGAGTTACGAGTGACAAGTGACGAGTGACGAGTTGACGAGTCGTTATTTCCCGATAAATTTAAAATCGAGTTCCGCATCGTTCGCCAGATTAAGGTTACCCTTGGTGATAATGGTGTCGCCGGCTTTCAGGATACCCGACTTAACAACCCGGATCGTGTAACTGGTTGAGTTTTCAAGATCGGATTCAACATAGTTCCAGTAAGAGCGGCCATTCAGTAACGAGAATACTACCTGTTGATTATTTCGGAGCACAACGGCTTCTTTTGGCACGATAAGACCTCCGGGAACTTTATCCCTGATGAGCGCTTTCACATTCATGCCTTCGATAAGGCTACCATTTGAATTCTGAACACGGGCTTTAATAGTTACATTTCCGTGTTCATCGATCAGCGGATTTATCTGGGCTATCCTTCCGTTAAAAGTTACAGAGTCCATGGCAAAAGGCTTTACGATAACATCCAGTCCGATATGCAGCCGCGACATTTCCTTTTCCATAACCGGAAAAACCACATCGAACTCTTTATCATTGATGACCAGGCAAAAAGGTTTGCTGGCATCAGGAGTGTTCTGTTCCTTGCATTCTAGGCTGGCGATCCGGCCGGATACAGGAGCAATCAGACGCGTATATTCATAGCGGATGCGGGCTTGTTCGAGCTCAATCTCGCTCTCTTCAAATCCGGTTTTCTGGTTAAAGCGTTTCAGGGCATCAGCCGTAACATCCTCCGGGTTTTTAGCTCCGATTTTATGTTCCACAATAAGGGCCTGCCTTTCGAGCCTCACTCTTTCCATCTTGATCCTTGCCTGTTCGAGGTCGAGCTTCTCCATCTGATTATCCAGCTCAGCGATCAGGCTCCCCTTCTCAACCCAGGCCCCGTTCTGAGCGTAGATTTTGGATACTTTACCGGTGGTCCTGAAGGAGAGAGAAGCTTTCTGATAAGCTTCGAGCTTCCCGTTGCTGACCAGTTCCATCGGGAAATCGCCAAATTCAATCAACTGGCCTTCAACTTTGATAGGATCCGCCTTAGCGCCGATCTCTCCAAGCTTGTTGCCGAATTTTTTCTCCTCTTTCTTCTTGCATGCTGGCAGACTGCAAACCAGGCAGAGCATCAGAATATACAATGTCACGTTTTTCATGATACGTTCGTTTATTTTTTTAATCGGTGGAATCGTTTTCGATGTTTGGGTTTAAGGGGCAGGAAAGCCGGCATGAATATCATGATAGCCAGGACAGAGAAAATCAGTCCGCCCATAGTCCCGGCAGCCAGTGCAAACCAGAACACCTCCTGGTCACCTTCTGTGATAAAAGGCACCAGACCCAATACGGTCGCCAGTACTGTTAAAGTAATCGGAATGATCTTGCCCTGATATGACTTGATGTACAGCCGCACAGGAGTCAGATTGCGGGGAGCATCCTTCATGTAATGGTTATAATCACTCAATATATAAAGTGCGGCATTCACTACAATACCACTTAACAGGATAAACGCAGCAAACCCTCCCTGGTCGATACTCAGATCGAACAGGTAAAAAGTCAGGAACAGGCCGACAAACGAGATAGGGATCATAGCCACCACGGCCAGCGGTTGAATCAGGGATTCCAGCAAAATAGAGCATATCAGATAGATAATCACGATCACGAGTAGAATGAGAAGAAATTGCCTGTTCTTTTCCTGTTGCCATGCCCGGTATTCTGACTTCTTGATCGAGAAGCCAAGTGGAAGGGTAGCTGCAACCTCATCAACAACCCTCTCACGATGTAGGTCAGCTAGTTTTGTGGCTCCGATAAAGTCATAAGCCACCGTTAACCGGTATTGCTGATTCTCCTTACAAATGACCTTGTTGGAACCCTCCTTATGGCGTTCACCCAAATTATCAAGCCGGATGAGAGATTCACCGCTTTTTATCGGTGTATTCCCCATCATCCAGATATCAAAATCATCCGACTGTTTGGATTTCATCCTTACAGGCTCGTACGATCCATTAACAAAAAGCCGGGTATCCGATGATTGATTAATTCCATAACCTCTCAGGTAAGAGTATACCTGAGCCGGCGAGATCTGGTTCAGCTTAAGCTTTTGGGGGTCCATGAATATCACATATTCATATAAAGGATCACGGTAACCCCAATAACTGTATCCGGATTGGGTGCTGACAATATCGAATTTTGAGGCACGGGGATGTTCTGCCGCTTTGTTTCTGACCTGTTCGGCATATTTCATCAGTTCTTCATAATTGTATCCGAGCAGATGTATCTGCTGGGAGCCAACTGATTCAGCAAGGGAATTACTGAAATACTGCCCCACACCCTGTATATTCCAATCGGGGGCGGTAAGCTTGTTGGCCAGATCATTCAGTTGGCTATACAGGACAAACGGGAAGGCTCCCATTTCATATTCGGGTTTGAAATTGATCGTCATGTAGGCCCTCCGGGCGCTGCTTACGCTGGTCACAAATTGATCAATCTGCTCATAATCTTTCAGGTACCGTTCAACCTCCACCATCAGGTCATTCATCTGACGGAGGGTTGCCCCCTGAGGAAGTGAGACGCTGATATTAATAGCTGTTCTTTCAGGATCCCGGAATTTATATCTGGAGTATACCTTGGTGGTGAACAGTCGCAACGTTCCCCCCAAAACTTTGTCCGATACCGGCTTGATCTTCTGAACGTAAGTTTCGCTGGCCAATGTATGCTGATATAGTTTGTGGTACCATTTCTCCCCCTCCATTTTCGTTGGCAGCTTACCAATCGGAAGTCCGAAAATTAAAATGGCCAGGACAATGAAAATCCAACGCCTCCGCTGTGAAAACTCGATCATCGGTTGATAAATTCTGTTGAATTTCGCTGCTAAACGGAGGCTTTTGGGCCGACGGTTCTGCTGTCCGGCTTTGAGACCGATCATCTCCATCAACGCCGGCACCAAAAACAGCGCAACGATCATCGATACGGTGAGACTGAGTACCATGACCGCAGAAAAATCCATTAATTGCATCCGAAGTTTTTCACCCATGAACCGGATCACGGATAGTGCACCTATAGTGGTGGCCGTTGACGCCAAAATAGCCAGAAAAACCTTCCTGTTTCCTTTCGTTCGGAGGTGGTCCACCATAATAATGGTGTTATCAATAATGATCCCAAGCGAGACGGTTATCCCCGCCATGGAATAGAGGTTGATCTCCACCTTGAAAATGTAGACCAGTATTGCTGCAATGAGTAAATTTGAAATCAGACTGACGAAAATAATGAGGAGATATCTGAGACTGTGGCTGGTAATCAAAACAAACAACATCAGGATACCAAACGAAAAAAGAGTTCTGCGCAGGATTTTTTGAATCTCATCCCGGATAAACTCTGTGGAATCATTGCTCAGCAACATGAAATACCCATTCGGGAAGGAAACTGACAGCTCCTTCAGTGCTTTTTTGACATGGTCAGCAACCTGCAAACTATTGGCATCCTTTTCAGCGGTGAATACAAGATTGATTGTGTTGTTGCCATTGATCCGGTAATAACCGGTCGGTTCCTGCTCCACGTAACGGATCTTGCAAAGATCACTGATCCTCAGCAAACGTCCTTCAACCACTGCCACCGGGATATCCTTCCATGAGCCGTCTTTAGATTTTATCGTCTCCAGCGATATGCTCTTCGGCGACCCCAGTCCAGGTGCACCTTGCGAGTCATATCCCATCCCGATCACCTGTTTGCTGAAATACGTGTTGAGGGCTTGTGTTATGTTATTTCGCGACAGCCCGCTTTGCTGAAGTCGCTCCTCATCATATTCCAGTTCCCACTCCATAGGTGTGGCCCCGTAAACATCGATTTCGTACAATCCTTCGATATTCGATAGTTTTGGCTTGATTATTTCCTCGGCATATTGCTTAATAAGCCTGGGACTTGCCGGGGCATTCAGCGTGTAGGTCAGAAGTGTTTTTTCTTCCGTATCGCTGCTGTAGGATGAAATTGTAGGATAAGAAACTCTCTCCGGTAGTTTGGGAAAAATCTCCCGGATCTTAGAAGCCACCTCGAAACGCATGGCATCCATATCGGTATTTTTGTCGAATGCCAGGGTGATGGTTCCGATACCATTGCCCGACTCAGAAGTGATTTTGGTTATTCCGCGAATGGTATTCAACAAACCCTCCAAAGGCGCCGTAACCTCTTGCTCAACCAGTCGCGGCGTAGCATTTGGCCATGAATACCTGATCGATAAAGAAGTCGTAGTCTGTGAAGGCTGGAGATGAACCGGCAATCGCGGAACCAATGCAGCTCCGATAATCATCAGAATCATCGAAACAACCAGAATCGAAAATGACGAGGTCCTATGTTGGGTCGACATGTTAAAATGCCGGTTAGGTTTTTGCACTAAATCTTGGAGGACAAAAGGCTGCTTAAAGATATAAAAATATCAAAAGTTACTGCTCATTTGCCCACTTTCTACAGATATAGATGCAACAAATCCCGCCCAATGGAAAAAAACGGGTAAAACAAGTGTCTATTCCTGCATTTTAACCGAGAAAACGATCTCACCGGTATCCCCGGCAACAATCTGGCTGACCAGAAGAGCACCCAGTTTCCCGGATTTCAACTTAAACAGCCATACCTGGTTCGCTGCCAGGTTATCTGCCTTCAGCTGTGAAGCCAGATCGGTCCATCCTTTAATAATGGGCGCATCGGTCGAGATCGATGCGAAGTCTTGTGTTGACCAGTTAGTCTTCAGAAAATGAGTGATATTCCGGATAGTCCAGGTCGTAATATCCTTGTATCCAGGATAAAGGCCATCAGGAATATCAGAGCCGGGAGAGGCTAAAGTAGCTTGAGTGGATTGATTTGAATAATAGATCAGGTCAATCAGGGGCTGATTCGTAAAAGCCTGGTCCAATGTAAAATACTGATTCGTCTGAAGACTTAGAAAACCATGTTTTGTAGAATTGGCCTGCGCACCCATATTGACAGATTGATTATAGGTAACCGCGCCATAAATGGAGTTCGGATCCTTTGTCAGGGTAATATTGATTTGAGCCTGATTGTCGCTTTTATCAATAACGACAAATGACCATTTCTCACTTTGAGCAGCACCTTTAATCAGGTTAATATCAAAAGTGGCTTTGGTTTCATTCACCGTTACAGATTGCATGGTGGCATCGTCAAGTCTGACTTCTAAAGTTTCCAGAACGTCGGTGCCGTTCCAGCTAATCTCAACGGTCACGGGAAGTGTGTCAGCAACCAGCATGACCGTATCTTTTCCTGTAAATTCCTGACCAGCAATGAATTTAATAGTGGGACTGCCATTATCCTTACTACAACTCATTATAAACAAAGAAATTAATACAACAGATAAACCGGATAAAACTTTTCTATTCATCATGGTAATTGATTAAAGTCGGGTAGATAATACTATTGATAAAGACATCTGTACGATGTTTCTTCAGCTATCCTGACCTGAAACTTAACGTCTTTCTCCACACGGAAAGTTTCAAATTCACGATAATCGCGCCATTCAGTATCACCGGGAAGCAAAATGCTCATCAGCCCTGAAGTAACCGTCATATACTCCACGGTTGAAGTTCCAAAAATGTATTCACCCGGAGCCATAACGCCCACTGTTGCACGGCCTTCCTGCGTATTGAAGGCAATTGACAGAACATTACCGTCGAAGTATTCGTTGGTCTTAAACATTTTGAGTCGCTTTGGTACAAATATAACAGGAATATTATTCCCCCTCCACCTGTAATCTGTTCCACGATAACCGCAATTTCCATTTTTTCACTTAAGTTCGTCACATCATTTCTAAGACGGCAGATGAACAGAACCGCAGTTTTGCTATGCAAATGTAGAGGCGATCATTTCAGGGACGTAAACTACAAATTGGCTGAAGAATACCTTTTGGATTTGGATGCAGATGTTATCTATCTTGAGGACCTGTGTTCCTCGGTTTTAGTTCATTCTGCTGAAATTACGGCACTGCACGAAAGCCATGATTCAATCATCATACTTGCCTGCCAGCCACGTGCCGTGAAACATCTTTTGATACAGAACGGAATTGATCTGCCGGAATACACCACCATCAACATCCGCGATAAAGAGGCTGTTACGGCTCTTGATCTCATAAAGTCGTTGAATTTAACACCCGGCCTGGCCAACAAGTGCACTTTAGGTTCAAACTCTGAGGTTTCCTGCTGGTATCCGGTCATTGACCGGGACCGCTGCACTGACTGTGGAAGTTGTGCTAAATTCTGCCTGTTCGGGGTATACCGGTTTGAAGTGGAACACGTAAAAGTGCAGCAACCGCTCAACTGTAAGAATAACTGCCCGGCCTGTGCGCACAGTTGTCCGGCCTCAGCCATCATCTTCCCTAAAATTGGTGAAGGTGGTGTCATTTCAGGCGCTGAAGGTGTTCTGCCAAAACCTGCAGCCGATCAGGGAGACCTTGCTTCACGGCTGGCCAGGCGCACTTCACTTCGGTCGTCAATTGTCAGGGGATCGGTCATTCAACAAGCTGAAAAAAAACGATGATCAAGCAGATACTGAATACCAATATCAGGTGCCTGAATAAATTTGTGTTCAACCTGGGCGTAAAGGGATTACGCGCATTTAACCGTTATGAAAAGGGACTGAAAAACGGCAACTTTTTCCCGGCCTTTCACTTTATTTCGGTCACGGATGAGTGCAATCTGCATTGCCAGGGGTGCTGGGTCACGGGAAAACGAGAAAAGAAAAGCCTTTCAGCCGAAGATCTCGACCGTATAATCACCGACACCAAAAAAAATGGTTCCTACTATTTCGGAATTCTTGGCGGCGAGCCATTAATGTACAAACCTCTTTTCGAGGTATTTAAAAAACATTCGGATTGCTATTTTCAACTCTTCACCAACGGTACCCTGCTGGATGCAGCGGTTGCCGGGAAGCTGAAAAAATGTGCCAACGTAACACCGCTGATCAGCTTCGAGGGCAATGAAATGGTGGCCGATGTACGTCGAGGCGGACATCATGTGTTCGAACGCACCCGTAAAGCCATCGAAGAATCAACCCGGGCCGGGCTCATCACCGGAGTGGCCATCAGTGTATGCCAGTCAAATTTCGATATGGCCTTATCGCATGAATTCATCCAATCGCTGATCGACCAAAAAGTTTGCTATCTGTGGTATTATATATTCAGGCCTGTGGGCCAGGATGCCTCACCTGAACTGGCGCTCACCCAGGATCAGATGGATCAATTGCGCCGTCACATCATCGCTGCACGGTCAAAATATTCACTGGCCATTATCGACACGTATTGGAACGAGAAAGGTGAGGGCTTTTGCCCGGCCGCCAAGGGACTAAGCCATCACATCAATGCATCGGGATATATTGAACCGTGCCCTGTGGTCCAGTTTTCCACTGATCGCTTTTCCGATAAACCGCTGACCGGGATTTACAAAACCTCACGTTTCCTGAATGACTTCCGGACTGAAATCCCTGGAAAAACCAACGGTTGCATCATCATGGAAGACCCTCAATGGTTGGTTGATTATATCGACCGCCACGGAGCTGCCGACACCTCGGGCCGTGGTAATGAACGTGAACGTCTGCTGGCTATGAAGCCCTTGAACAGTCACGGCAGTTGTGAAGTAATCCCGGAACAGAGCTTTATTTATAAATTTGCCAAGAAACGGGCTTTTTTCGGGCTGGGTGCTTATGGATGAAACAACTATCGAATTGAACCTGAGTGTTCCGGTAAAAAAATCTCGCCGGAAGGAACTGATTGATGCTGCCCGACAAACCGTTGCAGTTGCCGGCCTGTTACCCCCTGTTGCCTTTCCGGTTCTTGAAGAACTAGCCATCCAGACTATTACACTCGCAGGCGGCAATGCAGATGAATTGGCCTTTGCCCTTCTGATGTGTTCCAATGAACTCTGGCGTCCTTTTTTTGAAGCTACCCCCTATAGCCGAAGGCTGTTATTATTGCCGCAATGCCTGAAAAGCAGCAGCTCTTGCCAGGCAACCCTGGATGAACTCGGACTGATTTGCGCCGGGTGTGATCAGTGTTCCATTCATTCAACCCTTGATAAAGCTGAGATCCTGGGATACTCTACGCTGGTAGCTGAAGGGAGCTCAACGGCGATCTCTCTGGTTGAAGAGGGTTCGGTTGATGCAATCCTGGGAGTCAGTTGCCTGGAGGTACTTCAAAAGTCGTTCCGCCAG
>JAQWAJ010000050.1 GCA_028707745.1 Bacteroidales bacterium
TCCGAACCTGCATTCGATGGGTTTGATGAGTACCCGCGACTTCGAGAATTATTTCACTTTATTTAACCTGATGACCTCCCTGATTCAGCCGCCCGACCTGGTGATTTATCTCCGGGCTTCGGTACCTACCCTGGTTAACCAGATCCAGAAAAGGGGACGGAAATATGAAAATTCGATCCGGCTCGACTATCTCAAACGGTTAAATGAGCGGTATGAAAGCTGGGTCGAAACCTATCACGATGGCAAACTGCTGATCATCGATGCCGACTCACTGGATTTCCTCGGCAATCCCGAAGACATCAGTATTGTGATCGATAAAATCAACGCTGAATTACACGGACTTTTTTAGAAAGTTTTATTTACCCTCTACCTGTCTTTTTGCAAAAGGCCTGAATCCCCCAATGGTTCAGGCTTTTTTTACAATTAATAATCTCCTTGTTACTCTGTGTTCTCCGTGTCTCCGTGGTTATTCCTGAGTTTTTTTCCTTATTTCCTCCCAGCGGCTCTCCGGGATCTTTGAGCCGGTGACTTCAATCACGGCTGCCGCAAGTAAATTTCCGAGCTCTCCGCATCTCCGGAGCCTGAATTCATGGATATATCCATACAGGAACCCGGCTGCAAACAGGTCACCGGCGCCGGTGGTATCGATGCAGTTGGCTTCTATGGCATCAACATGGTGCTTTTCATTCCCGGACTTCACCCAGGCCCCGTCCTTGCCCGTCTTCACGATGGCGATCCGGCAGATGGAGGCCAGCTCGTCAACGGCGGCTTCGGGTGCCTTGCCGGTAAAGGCAAGCGCCTCCTCCTGATTGGCAAAAATGATATCCACATATTGCGGGACAACCCGTTTCAGGAAACCCAGGTTTTCTTCGACCACATTGTAACTGGCCAGGTCGAGCGCAATCACACAACCCGCCTGATGAGCCAGTTTCAGGGCCGTCTCGATCAGGTCGTGATTCTGAACCAGATAACCTTCGATATAGAAAACTGACCATCCTTCAAATATCTCAGGTGCAATAAATTCAGGCCCCAACTCAATGGCTGCACCCAGGTAAGTTCCGAAGGTGCGTTCTGAATCCGGGGTTAAAAAAGCCATCGCCCGGCCCGTCGCCTTGTTTGATTCGTAAAAATGCGGGGTAATTCCGTTTTTCTTCAGATCATTGATATAAAACTCCCCCCAGGCATCCTGGCCCGCCGATCCGATAAATCCTGCCTGAACACCCAGCTCAGCCAAGCCGTGGATGGTGTTAGCGGCTGATCCTCCCGAAACCAGTTTCCGCTCAAAACCGCCGACACACTCTTCGATCTCTTTAAGCCTCACTTCATCAACCAGCTGCATGCTCCCCTTCGGGAGTCGCAGTTCCTCGAGCACAGCATCCTTCTCCACCCGGATCAACACATCAACAAGGGCATTGCCCATACCTAAAATGTTCATATTGATTAATTAAATGATCAAAACTTTACTTCATAGTGATAGCTGCCTGACCCCACTCTGCCGAGTTCCTGTCCTCTAAAAACCACGCGGGCCGTCGATCCGACAGGAATTTTGACATCAATCTCATACCCTTTTGCTGCTTTTTCCCAGCGGCAGTATATCTCGCCGGTGATGCACCGATGGGACACCTCCGCCCAGGTCAGATCGCCAACCGGTTGAGGATCGATAATGATCTCGCGAAACCCGATTGAACCTTCGGCCTGCCTGATCCCGCCGATGCCGGTATACAGCCACTCCATCAGATGCCCCAGCATCATGTGATTATTGGAGACATAACGCAGCGCCGGCCAGGATTCCGTTAAAGAAGTAGCCCCGTTTTTCAGCTGAAAACCATAACCCGGAACATCGTTGCGTGAATTCATTTTAAAGATCACCTCACCGGCTCCAGCATCCTGCAATGCCTGAACCAGATAATGATAACCCACATCACCGGCCGTCAGGGCATATCCGTCGCGCTCAACTGCT
This sequence comes from Bacteroidales bacterium, assembly GCA_028707745.1. Classification (GTDB taxonomy): domain Bacteria; phylum Bacteroidota; class Bacteroidia; order Bacteroidales; family UBA12481; genus UBA12481. Next base: position 1,961 of record JAQWAJ010000050.1, read on the forward strand.
GCTATCAGGTTTTTAAATACAGCCTCCCGATCTTCATCCGGAACCAGTCCGACAACCAGCGGCATGGAATAGGCTGTTTGTGAGCCTGTTGCAATCACATGGGTATCGGGATGATAAAATTTGGCGTTAAAAGCGTTCCTCACCGTTTTTGCACTGTCGGCCAACACCCGGGCATCCTCCTCAAACCCAAGTACTCCCGCCATTCGGGTCAGGAGAACCAGGTCATAATAGTATATCGCAGTGGCTGTCAGAGCCATGGGAGTCAGCTGGGATGATCCCGGAGATCCGGGCCCCAGATCGAACCAGTCACCCAGTCCGTGTGAAACAATGCTGCCATTAGCCCTGGATCCGAGATAATCCACATACTTCTTCATCATCGGATAAGCCCGTTCCATCGGTTTGGCATCCCCGTACCAGCTATACAGGTACCAGGGAATAATTACCGAAGAGCTGCCCCATTCGGGCGAGTCACGGAAACCTCCGCCAAAGGGCACAAATTCAGGGGCGATATCCGGAACCAGCCCGTTATCGAGCTGTGATTCAATCATATCGTCAACAATCTTTGAATAGAGGTTGTGTACATCATAATTATACCGGATTGAATTTCCCATCAGATGGGTAACTTCCAGCCAGCCCAGTTTCTCCCGATGGGGACAGTCGGTGGTCACGCTGGCCAGATTGCTCCGCACCGACCAGTCGATGAGCTTGAAAATATTGTTAAACAGATCGTTGGAGCATTTAAACGAACCCACGGTGGGGGAACTGTTACAGGTATGATGAAACAGCAAATTCTCAATCACCGGCAAATTGCGGGGATTTGGCTTACCTGCAGGAACACCGCCGCTGACGCTGATGTACCGGAATCCGTAATAGGTAAACCGCGGTGACCAGGGTTTTTTCGAGGTGCCATCGGAAATATATTCATAGTAGTGCGGTCCCCCGGATGCCTGTTGAGTTACCTGCCCCATATCGTCAATTAACTCGCCGGGGGTAAGTCTGACTTTCTGCCCGTTGGCGGCATTTACGGTCAATTCCGGAATTCCCGAGGCATTCTGTCCAAAATCATATACCCAGACGCTATCTGACAATCCGGTGATTTTTACCGGTTTAAAAGTCTCTCTGATAGCCAGTGGATAGTCGGATTCGCAACGCATGGCGCCACCCGGGCCTACGACCTCGATGGCCGCTTTCCAAGATGGATTATTGATCCTGGCATCGTAATCCTCACCGCCATAAACAGAGGTAAAGGTGATGGCTGACGGCGCAGTTTCCCAGCTGGTATCGGAATAGATCTTCTGGGTTTTTCCATCGGCATATCCGATAACCAGGATTGCGCGCATCATGGGCATTCCCCATGCATCCACCAGCTTGCGGTATCGTTCCCGGTTGATGTTGAAGAAACCGTTGCCCACGGTGATCTGCAGATCATGCATCCCTTTTTGAAACAAGCGGGTCAGATCGTAACCATTATAAAAACAGTTCTTTGCATAGTTGGTCCATCCCGGGCGCATAAAACCTCCGGTCAGGTCCTCCCCGTCGACCTGCAGCGTATACTGGCCGAGACCTGACACAAAAAGGGTGGCCTCCGTAATCTGTTTACTGATGTTGACTTTTTTTCGGAAAACGGGAATTACCGGGCGTTTTACGGCCAGGTTCCCCAGTTTATCACCTGATCCGTGCACTCCGGGAACCAGTTTCAGGGAATCCGGCAGCGCCTCATATCCGATCCATTTGGCAAAGCGCCACTGATCATCAGGAATTCCGGTAACAAACCAGGCCTTTTCGCTCCAGGGTGAATATACTCCGGTTTTATCTTTCACACGCACCTGCCACTCATATTTTTTTCCGGCATCCAGGCTCAAAATCTCAAACTCCGGGTTCACCGCTTTACCGGCAAATTTCAATTCATATCCGGCTATTTCCGTACCCTTTTTATCCGATGCAATCGTCCACCGGAAATCCGGATTACCCTCTACACCAACCGGGTTTATCCGGTTATTGCAGTATAGCTGTTCAACTCGTAAATGCGAATATCTTCCGAAACCCATCAGGCAGAATAAGGCCAACAGGGTGGAAGGAATCAGAAGGTGGCGGATTTTCATAATTTTAGAATCAAAATCATAGGTATGTTATTCGCGAATATCGTTAATTCCACCGGGGTCTTGCTCATACTTTCCGCTTTCTTTCTGCTGACAACCGGTAAAATAAAGCCGGATAACCGGTGGTATTTACTGATGAACCTTACCGGAGCAGGGTTGGCCTGCTTCGGATCGTGGCTCATTCACGCGATCCCATTCGTCTTCCTCGAAGGCACCTGGGCCATTGTGGCTCTGGTAGCGCTTCTGCGAAAGAAGTAATTCTCCCCCTTACACCTTCACCCGTTCTGCCAGCGGCAGGCCAGCCTGCTTGCCGAACCATTTCGGCAGAGCATTCCCGAGAATGACAAATACGCATACAATGATCACCGTTGTGAGAACCAGGTTGATCATACCCGGAACCATAGTAGCCTTAGTCATCATTTGCGGGAAATAGAGAGTGACCATATTGGTGCAGGCGGCATACAAAGTGGTTATCCCCACGAACGCCAGCGGTACGATCGTAACCCACGAATATTTTCTTCGACCCCGGTTGATGATATAGGTGGTGCCCACCGTAAGGGCAATGGTTGCCATCAGCTGGTTGGCCGTGCCGAACATGGGCCATATAGTGCTGATCGATCCGGTATAAATGAAATATCCCCAACAAAATACGATCACTCCGCTCGTGATCAGGTTGCCGGGTAACCAGTCGGTCCTTCCGAAAGGTTTGTAGATTTTCCCCATGGTCTCCTGCAAAACGAATCTTGCGATACGCGTTCCGGCATCAATAGTGGTGAGGATGAACAATGCTTCAAACATAATGGCAAAATGGTACCAGTAACTCATCAGGTGCCGCATGCCCGGTATGGCGGAGAATATCTGAGCCATCCCGACCCCCAGCGAAACTGCACCACCGGGACGACCAGCCACCGTTTCGCCAACTGCCGCTGAAAGCGACTGGATATTTCCTTCGGTGAAGCCCATCTCATGTAATTTGGGCAACATGGCCTGGAACTTTTCCGGTGACAAATTAATCTGGAAATAATCGAGCGGGAAAAGACTGGTTGCGGCAATCAAAGCCAAAATACTGACCAGACCTTCCAAAAGCATACCGCCCACTGCAATTGCTTTGATATGCGATTCTTTCGCTATCATTTTCGGAGTGGTACCGGAACTTACCAATGCATGAAATCCGGATATGGCCCCGCAGGCTATCGTGATAAACAGATAAGGATATAGTTTTCCTGGAATGATGGGCCCTCCTCCGTGGATGAATTCAGTGAATCCAGGCATTTTTATCTCCGGAGCCACGAAAATAATACCCACGGCAAGCAATCCGACGACGGTAATCTTCATGATTGAACTCAGATAATCCCGTGGGGTAAGCAGCAGCCAGACCGGCAGAACCGATGCCAGAAACCCGTATCCGCACAACAGCAACGTAAGGGTCTTTTTATCGAATGTAAACCAGGAAGCAAACGAAGATTCAGGCACATACTTGCCTAAAACAACCGCCAGAGTCAGTAAAATGACCCCTATGATAGTAGCCTCAACAGTTCTGCCCGGACGGAACTTAAACATCCAAAGCCCCATAAACAAAGCAATCGGTATCGTCATCGCGATGGTGAAGGTACCCCAGGAACTCTCGGCCAATGCATTGACTACCACCATACCCAGACCTGCCAGCGCGACCACCATTACCACCAAAATGGCTACTGAAGCGGTTGTTCCGCTGAGTTTATTGATCTCGGCACGGGTGATTTCCGCCAGCGATTTTCCGTCATGTTCAACCGATGCAACCAGAATAACCAAATCGTGCACCGCACCGGCCATGACAGATCCCACCAGCATCCAGATAAATCCGGGATAAAACCCAAACTGGGCTGCCAGAACCGGTCCAACCAGCGGCCCTGCCCCTGCTATCGCTGCAAAATGGTGCCCGAACAAAACCCATCGGTTCATCGGCATATAATTCTGCCCGTCGTTCAATCGATAAGCAGGAGTAATCCGCTGATCATTAACGGTAGCGACTTTCGCACAAACAAAGCTGAAGTAGAACCGATAGGCAAGAACCAGGACTGCTATCGCCCCTACTACAAAAGGTACTGCATTCATATTGAATTAATTTTGATTTTCTTCTTTTTCCAGATATAATAAACCGGTATCCCGAGTATGACAATGATGAGTCCGGGCCAGGTAAATTCGGGTTTATAAATTAACAAAATCACCATGATCAACACCGAAAGTATCACACAAATCGCAGGAATTACGGGATATCCGGTGGCCTTATAGGCTCTCTCCTCATCCGGCCACTTCCGGCGCAATCTGAAAACACCGGCCACCGTCAATGCATAAAAAATCAATACGGCGAAAACCACATAATCGAGCAATTGCGAAAAGGAGCCCGAAAGGCAAAGCAGACAGGCCCATACACATTGGATAATCAATCCGTTTGCCGGAACTCCTTTTTTGTTCAGGTTGCCTATTTTTTTAAAAAACAGCTGGTTTTCGGCCATTGCATAATACACCCGGGCTCCGGAGAGAATCAGCCCGTTATTGCAACCGAAGGTGGAAATGATGATAAACACGGCCATGATAATGGCGGCGTATTCGCCAAATATGCCGGATATAGCGGCTGTGCCGATACGATCATCTGTGGCAAATGCTATCCCCTGATCCAAAACCGATGCTGCCCCCGGAATTCCCCTTAAGGGCAGTACTTTTACATAGACCAGATTACACAGGAAGAAGATCACGGCGGCCAGTAAAGTACCATATATCAGACTTAAAGGGATCGTGCGTTTCGGGTTGATCACCTCTGCCGAATTATAGGTAATGTTATACCAGGCATCATAGGTAAACAGCGCGCCGACCATGGCCGATCCTATGGCCGCGATAAACGCCATTCCCGATAATGGGGTTGCGGCTCCGGTTTCGGGGTTCAAACTGGCAGCCTCCCAGAAATAGCTTGAATTGGCCACCCAGCCCGAGGATTTGGCAATAAAAAATCCGATGAGCAGAAACACGATCAGCACCAGCACTTTTGTTGCCGTAAAGGTATTCTGGACAATCTTACCGGCTTTAATTCCCCGGGTATTGATCCAGGTTAAGAATATGAGCGACAATACCGCAACCAGATGAACCGTGCTTATTTTCAGGGGCCCCAATTGCAGCAAAATATTTTCCTCACTGATCCACGGAATGATCACCCCTGAAAATTTGCTGAAAGCCATGGCTATCGCAGCAACACTCCCCGTTTGAATAACCGTGAAAAGAGTCCACCCATACAGAAATCCGGTAAGCGGACTATAGGCCTCGCGAAGATAGATGTATTGACCTCCGGCTTTGGGCATCATCGATGCCAGTTCTCCATAAGCCATCGCTGCAAACATGGTCATCAGCCCGGTGATCAGCCATACAAGCAGCATCCATCCCGGTGATCCCAATGTTCGCGACATATCGGCACTGACAATGAATATGCCCGATCCGATCATCGAACCGACCACAATGGCTGTTGAATCAACAAGGTTCAGGCTGCGTTTGAATGTCGTCCCGGTTTCGCCGTCCATAAGGCAGTGTCAGGTCAAAGATTTTGAGAATATGGGGACTAAAATACTAAATATACACCGATAGATATTCAACTTTTATGAAAGCTGCCAGGAGTGCCCCCACCTGAGCCGATGCAGATACCTTATTGGAGTCCGGGAGATTCGCCTGCATACGATCTGTGCTAAATACTGACCATTCTTGCGAATTTGTGAAACTGTTTGTATTTTTAAACACCCCCACAACGATGTTTGATTACTTAATCTGATTCACATGAGAAACAAGATGCTCGCTATTATTGCGTTAGCCATGCTGATCCCGATATTGGCACCGGCTCAGGATAAGGGGATTAAACTCTTCGGATATGTGTTTGATTCTGATACCAAAACCCCGATTCCTGGAGCAACTGTTTTGGTCGACCAAAATCAGGCCGGAATGTCGACCAATAAAGAGGGATATTTCAGTTTCAGCAATGTAAAGACTCCGGCGCTGTTCTATTTCAGTTGTGTTGGATATGAATCCAGACAAATGCTGGTGCAATCAGCTGATTCGCTTCCGGTTAAAGTGTATCTGAAAGCGGAAATCAGGAAAATCGGAGAAGTAACCATATCCGGAGAAAAGATTGCCAAACTGGTTAGGGGAGACACCCTGAATATCGTGGATTATGAGATCTCCAATGACCGGATCATCATGGTGGCTAATCCCTATAAACACCTGGATGACCAAAAACTCTATCTGACCGCACTCAGCGGTGATGTTCTGAATTCAGAGAAAATCAGTCTGGCCGGGGCAAAGATCGATATTCCGGAATCCATTGATGTGGTATCCACGGTTTACCTGTTTAAGGATTGCTACCGGAATATCCATCTGCTGACCAGAGACTCCGCTTATCAGGTCGCTGTCGATCACGACACTTTGAAAAGGCTTTATCCGATTGACATATATGATTTTACATCACTTCTTCTTCCGGTTAAGGCAGAACTGAATGGCCGGCTGTTCAGCCAGAAGAGCACGCTCTTTACCAATGAAACTTTCTGTATCAAAAAAGGAGAAGAAACTTTTCGCCTTATCAAAACGGTAAACGATCCTTATGGATCCTACCGGTATGTAAAAATCATTTCAGTTCTCGAAAAATGGGGGATGTCGAACGTCGAACCTTACGAAATTAAGCATGGTTATGAACGATTTGTGGGTGCCCCGGTCGTACGCCGCGCCGACGATGTATTGATT
>JAQWAJ010000051.1 GCA_028707745.1 Bacteroidales bacterium
TTATATTATGGAGAGGTTGTTCCGTCGGAAATTCAGGGAATGCTTGACGCCATCACTAAACAGGTGATACCGGAGGAAAATCTGATCGGGCAGATGGTGCTGGGCACCCAGCAACCCTGGGAGGAAATACCGGACTGGAAGGAACATCCGTTCTTTAAGCATCAGACGAGGACTATAACACAACTGAGTGGGGTTATTGATCCCTGTTCGATATCGGATTATATTGGCTGGGGGGGCTACCGGTCGTTTTATAAAAGCATCCGGTATTATTCCGATACGGAAATATTAAATATGATCGAAGGGAGTGGCCTGAGAGGTCGCTCCGGATCCGGATTTCCGGCTGCACAGAAATGGGCAAGCGCTGTCGGGACTCCCAGCGATAAAAGATTTGTTCTTTGCAATGCCGACGAATCGGATCCCGGAGGATATATGCATCGGGTACTGATCGAAAGCAATCCGCACCTGATTCTCGAAGGCGTCATGCTGGCCGCTTATACCATCGGGGCCAACCATGCGATTATCTATACCCGTTCGCGTTACCGCATGGCTGTTAAAAGAATTCAATGTGCCATTAATCAGGCACGTGAACTCGGATTGATAGGCCAGGATATATTAAACAGTGGCTATACTCTTGATATTCAGCTGAAAAGAGGGCCTGGTGCATACGTATGCGGCGAAGAAACCGCCCTGATTGCCAGTCTTGAAGGAAAGCGGGGTTCTCCGAGAACAAAACCTCCGTATCCTTCCACATTCGGCCTGTTTGGCAAGCCAACCCTGGTGCATAATATTGAAACACTGGCTCAGGTTCCGATTATCATCGATAAAGGTCCGGACTGGTATAGACAGACCGGTACAAGCGGATCGACGGGGACCAAACTGTTTAGCCTGGCAGGAAAGATAAAGAGACTGGGTGTTGTGGAAGTCCCTTTCGGAACTCCGCTCGGAGAGGTTATCAACGATATGGGTGGAGGTACCGTCAGCGGGCTTCCTGCAAAAGCTGTATTGCTGGGCGGGCCTTCGGGTCAGTTTGTACCTCCGTCGAAATTCGATATTCCGCTTGATATTGACCGGTTCAGGGAAGATCATCAGGTATTGGGTTCAGGAAGTATGGTTCTTCTGGATGAGGAGAGTTGTCCGGTGAATCTGATCAAGAATATGATGGATTTTATACAGCAGGAGAGTTGTGGCAAATGTATTCCCTGCAGGGATGGCTCCAGCAGTATCATGAAGACTCTTACGCTGATATCGAGCCGGTCGATGCCTGAACAAAAGTACGAGGCTCTTGACCGTTTCAAAGGAGTTACCGGCATGCTTGAGCTGGCTGAAGTCATGCAGTCGACCTCTTTATGCGGATTGGGCAAGAGTGCTCCGAATCCGCTGATCAGTTGCATGGAGTTATTCAGGGAAGAGCTGGAGGAACATGTGTTCGACAGAAACTGCCGGGCCGGCGTATGTATGAATATGAGGTCGTTTACGGTCGATCCGGTTGCCTGCAACGGATGTAACCTTTGCTTTACCAAGTGCCCGGAGAAAGCGATCATCGGAACGCCCCGGCAGGTTCATTATATTGTGGATGATCTTTGCACCGGTTGCGGTAAGTGCTTCGAAGTTTGCAAGTTTAACGCCATACTCGTGGAATAATTCGTCAAGCTATGGTCATCGAAATTGAAGTCAACGGTCGGAAAATAAAAACACAGAAAGGTGTATTGATCCTGGATGCACTGATTGCCAATGGTATTCATGTGCCTACACTCTGTCACATGGAAGGGTTCAAGCCATCCGGGGCATGCCGTTTATGTGTGGTTGAGGTTGAGGGATGCTCCGATCTTATCCCTTCGTGCTCTTTTTATGTCGAAGAATCGATAAAGATCCAAACTCACTCGGCAAAAGTGATCAGAGCCCGAAAAGCGATTCTGGAACTGCTGTTATCGAATCATACGGATGGCTGTTTATACTGTGACCATGACAAATGGTGTAAGTTGCAGGACCTGGCATCAGAGTTGAATGTTTCGGAGCGGAAGTTAAGCGGGCCGGTCAGGCGAAAAAAAATCGACAATACCAGCCAGACTATCATCCGGGATCCTTCAAAATGCATTCTATGCAGCCGTTGTGTAAGGGTTTGTGAAGAGATACAGATCGTTGCGGCCCTGGATTTCCTTAACCGCGGAAACCGGATGGAAATTGGCACGGTCCTTGGCAAAGGTCTGAACTATAGTTCATGCATCAGTTGCGGGCAGTGTATTCAGGTATGTCCGACAGGTGCCCTCAAAGAAAAGAGTCATCTGGATCAGGTTGGCGGTTTGCTCAACGATCATCATAAAATCGCGGTTGCCCTTATTGATCCGGCCGTATATGTCACTCTCGGCGAGTATTATGGTTTTAAACCCAGTCGCGAGTTTTCGTCGATATTAGTCAATGCGCTGAAACGAATCGGTTTTCAGAAAGTGTATAGTACAGGGTGGGGAATGGAGTATCAGGCTGGTAGCCTGATGAATATGCTGATGGACAGAGTTTCAGGAACCGATAAAGGTCCCCTGATTTTATCTGAATGTCCGTCAGTGGTCAGGTACATCAGTCAAAGCCGGCCGGATCTTTTGTCACTTCTGGTGCCATTAGCGCCCGGCAGGCAATTAATGACCCATCTGCTGCGTGAAAAAATCAGCAAGCAAACGGGTAGGCTCGTTTCAGACATTGTCATTGTACATTTGACTTCATGTATTGCAGCCAAGGATGAAACAGTTGCGGCCTTGAAAAAGAAGAATCCCGACTGTTTTCCGGATTTTGCATTATCCACCAGGGAAGTATTCCGTTTGATCAGGCAGTTCGGTATTCAGATGGATAGCCTGACTCCTGAATCCCAGGAGGATCAGATGGGCCCGGGAGCGAGGTCTGGTCATTTGAGTGCAATTTCAGGAGGATATCTTGAAATGCTTACACGAATTCTCATGGCCAGAGCGCCGGAGATTTCCATTACCAGCGAAAAAGTGGGTAAAATCAAGGGACCGAAGGATGTGAAGGAGATTAGCTGGGAAACTGAAAATAAACGGTTGGTGGTTTCTTCAGTAAGCTCTATTGTTCAGCTTGAAGCCTATCTGAAAGAGATAAAAAACAAGAACAGGAAGATCGATCTGATCGAAGTGATGGCTTGTCCTCACGGTTGCATCAACGGTGGCGGACAACCCTGCCGGGGAGTCGACCGGAATTTGCGGAACCGCCTGAAGGGAGTTCTCGATTGGGATGAGAAGTATACGGGCACACCGACCTTGGAACACCTGGATGTCCCGGCTGATATAAACTTGCACGAAGAGGATATTATGGCGAGTTTTGTACCACGCCTGATTACTAAATAATACTCCGATGGCAGATACAGGGAATAAAAAACTAGTAACAACCATTCCGGATAAATGCAGGGTCTGTTATACCTGTGTGCGTGAATGTCCGGCAAAGGCCATCCGGATTGTGAACGGACAGGCTGAGGTTATGCATGAAAGGTGCATCGGTTGTGGTAATTGCGTGAAAGTTTGTTCGCAGAATGCCAAAAACTACCTGAATGAAGAGAAGGAGGTTGTAGCATTGTTAAAATCGGGCAAACCTGTTGCTGCTTTAATTGCGCCCACCTTTCCGGCTGAATTCGGGGATCTGGCTGATCCGCACGAATTGGTTGGTGTATTGAGGGCCATCGGTTTTAAATATGTGTGTGAAGTGGCTTTCGGAGCTGATCTGGTGGCCAAGGCTTTTACCGATATTTTTACCAATGAGGAACATCCGGCCGTGATTAGCTCGGACTGTCCGGCTGTTGTCTATTATGTACGTCAGTATCATCCGGATCTGGTTCCTGCATTGGCCAGGATTGCCTCGCCGATGGTGGCGATGACGCGGGTGGTTAAAAAGAAATACGGGAAGAACATCAAGACCGTTTTTATCGGGCCCTGTATCAGTAAGAAAGCTGAGTCCGATGAGGTTGATCATGTTCTTACCTTCCAGGAAATCAGGCATTTAATCAGACATAAAGGAATCAGGGCCGGTCAGATACAACCCTCGGAGTTTGATCCTCCGCTGGCCGGCAGGGGACTGATTTTCGGAGTCAAACGGGGAATGCTTCAGACCATTAATATCCCGGAGGATCTTTTCGATAGCAATGTTTTGGTTGCTGAAGGAAAGGTGAACTTTCCGGCTGCGATTGACGAGTTTGAAAAAGGGGTGATCGCTGACCAGCATCTGGAATTACTCTGTTGCGAAGGGTGTTTAATGGGGCCGGGGATGTCGCCTGACGGGAAAAGATATGCCAGACGCGCCCTGATCGGGAATTATGTGAGGAGCAGGATTCATCAGCAGGATTCAAAAATCTGGAAAGATGAAATTGCCGAGTTTTCGACGCTTGACCTGACTCAGAGTTTTACTCCGGTTGACCGGAGGCTGGCTTTGCCTTCGCCGGCAAAAATCAGGAAGGTTCTGGCATCCATCGGCAGGCAAAATCCCCAGGATCATCTGAACTGCGGAGCCTGTGGGTATGATTCGTGCCAAAGTCACGCCATCGCCATAGCGCAGGGATTGGCTGAGATCGATATGTGCCTTCCATACACCATCGAAATGATGCACCGTTCGATCATGGAGCTGAACTTTTCAAATGCCAAGCTGGCAAAGGTTCAGCAGGCGCTGAAACATTCGGAGAAACTGGCACACATGGGCCAGTTGTCGGCCGGGATCGCTCATGAGCTGAACAACCCACTGGGGGTGGTGATCATGTATGCCAACATTCTGCTTGATGAATGTGAAAATGAACAGACGAAGCAGGACCTGAGCCTGATTGTGTCACAGGCTGACCGATGCAAGAAAATCGTCGGCAATCTTCTTAATTTTGCCAGAAAGAATCAGGTACATCTCGAAGAGGTCAACCTGGTTAAACTGGCGCAGGACAGTCTGGCTTCTGTCGTCATTCCCGATCGTATCCAGACGATGATCGACAGCCGGGTTCAAAATGCCATGGCTTTTGTTGACACCGAACAAATGACGCAGGTTTTGACCAATCTGATCAAAAATGCGGTTGATGCCATGTCAGAAAGTGGAAGCCTGACAATCAGAATTGAGAGCGATAAAGAGTTTTATGTGATCAGTGTTAAAGATACCGGCACGGGCATATCGCCGGAAAATATGGATAAAGTGTTCACTCCTTTTTTTACCACCAAGGAGATCGGAAAAGGGACCGGACTGGGTTTGGCCACCACCTACGGCATTATCAAGATGCACAAAGGCAAAATTGAGGTTGAATCCAACAATGATCCGGTGAAAGGTAAAACCGGAACCTGTTTTAAGATTTTATTACCCAGAAATAACGAGACGAACTAATCATGGATACGGAATACAAACCGACAATTTTATTGGCAGACGATGATCCCGATTATCTTTTTCAAATCGAATTTGCTTTAGAGAAAGCTGGATTTTCGGTCATCACCGCCGAGACTATGGAGGATGCGGAGTTGATCATTGAGACCGGTCATTTATCGCTGGCCATCTTTGATTTGATGATGGAGAGAGATGATGCCGGCTTTATTCTTGCCTACCATGCCAAAAGGAAGCATCCGGAGATGCCGGTTATTTTGCTGACTGCCGTAACGGCTGAAACAGGCCGGCAATTTGGTTCAAACCTTTCGGGAGCAGATGGCTGGATCAAGGCTGACCTCTATCTGGAAAAAGGATTACACCCGGATCAGCTGATCGGGCACGTTAACTCTTTATTATTCCATTAACATGCAAATGCTGAAAGTTTTAGTCGTGGATGATGAACCCGGAATCCGATCGGGAATCGATCGCATTCTGAGCAAGTTTACCGTCGGGTATCCATTTATGGATGAGGATATTGGTTATACCGTGTTCGAGGCCTCGACGGGAGAGGAGGCTATCCGGATTTTTCACGAAAATCCGCCTGATATTGCCTTGCTCGATAATAAATTGCCCGGGATGGACGGCATTGAGGTTCTGGAGTATAACAAAAGGAACCAGCTAAACATCGAAGTGATGATGATCACCTCATTTGCTTCTTTGGAGCTGGCTGTGAAAGCCACCAATATCGGCGCGTATGATTTTGTGCCAAAGCCGTTTACGCCTCAGGAGCTCCGGTCGTCGATGGAGAACATCACGAAGCACCTGTTTTTGAAGAAAATGACTCAGAAAATGAATACGCAGGGAAAGCAGATTCGTTTTCAATTCCTGTCGGTTCTTTCGCATGAGCTCAAAAACCCACTGAATTCCATTGAAGGTTATTTGAGAATGATGCAGGAGAGGCAAGCCGGAGATCAGATCGCATCGTACTCCGAGATGATCGATCGGGCCATGTCGAGAATCAGGGGGATGCGTGTATTGATCATGGACTTGCTTGATCTGACCAAAATTGAGTCTGGCAAGAAGAATCGCGAGATCCAGCAGGTTGACCTGGTGTCGATCGCGAAGATTTCTGCGGAGACCATGGGGCCGATGGCGATACAGATGGAAGTGGAAATCATTCTGGAGTGCCCGGATGAACTTCAGATACAGGCTGATTCTGAAGAGATGGAAATTATTCTGAATAACCTGATCAGTAATGCCGTAAAGTACAACAAAACAGGAGGCAAGGTTTATTGCCGTCTGAAAAAAGACAACGCAAAACTGCTCATCGAAATTGAGGATACCGGCATCGGCATGCCGGATGTTGATATCCCGAAACTTTTCAGAGAGTTTGTACGAATTCGCCAGAAAGAGACCAAGCATATCATGGGATCGGGTTTGGGGCTGAGTATTACGAAGAGAATTATCGATCTTTATAACGGGACAATTGACGTGGAGAGTCATTTGGGAACAGGGTCGGTTTTCAGAGTGACCCTGCCCGTTTTGATCTAATTGTGTTTGATAAAATAGGTTCTGATTATCATGAATTTACCAGAGAAAACGGTTGAGAGACTAAGCGAATACAGAAGGACTTTGCTGGATAGTCTTGGTCAGGGGAAGAGTCACATTTTTTCACATGAGCTGGCCGCATTGGTTCATAACACGGCTGTTCAGGTTCGGCGCGATATGATGCTGATGGGATTCACCAGTATGCAACGCAAGGGATATGCCATCAAGGATCTCATTGATGCGATCGGGGAACTGATTGATACGACCGACGGGCTGAATGTTTGCGTAATAGGCGCAGGCAACATGGGCCGTGCCATAGCCGGCTATTTCCGCGGCAAACGATCGAAACTGAATGTGGTGGCCAACTTCGATATTGATCCGGAAAAGATCGGTCACATGATCGCCGGTGTAAAATGCTATTCATTGGATGATTTTGCCAGGCTGGTGGATGAATTGCAGATTTCTATTGCCATTCTTACCGTACCGCCGGAGCATGCCCGTAAAACAGCCGATTATGTAGCGGCCAATGGAATCAAGGGCATTCTCAATTTCACTACGGTTCCGCTCAACATGCCCCCTCATATCTATCTTGATGAATATGACATGATCACTTCGTTGGAAAAAATCGCTTATTTTGTAAAAAATCATCAGGGATAATTTCACCCTTGACATAAAAATAATGCTAGTCCACCGGAGCCTGGAACATCTCAACCTTCAAAAATCTGTGGTGACCACAGGATCGTTTGATGGCGTGCATGTAGGGCACCGGACCATTATTAACCGGTTGCGCACCATTGCCCATGAGATTGACGGAAGTTCAGTGCTGGTGACTTTCTATCCCCATCCGCGAAAAATCCTGTATCCAAATACCCTGGGCAAGGATCTGCAAATGATCAATACCCAGCGCGAGAAGATCTATTTGCTGGAAAAAGCCGGGCTCGATCATTTGGTAATCATTCCGTTTTCGCTGGAATTTTCACAGACTACCTCTGTGGATTTTATCCGGAAAATACTGGTGGGAAAGCTCCATGCAAGTTGTATCGTAGTTGGATTTAATCATCACTTCGGGCATAACCGCGAAGGTGATTATGAATATCTGCACGAACTGGGGAAATATTATAATTTCTCGGTTGAAGAGATTCCGGAACAGGATATCCATAATGAGTTTGTGAGTTCTACCAAAATCCGTAAAGCGATCTCCGAAGGCAATATTCAGAGAGCCAATGCCTATCTGGATCATGAATATTTTATTCTGGCCCCGGTAAAACCGGCAACCGATATTTTGCAGCCCGAAGGATTTGTATGGTACGAAGTTTTTCCTGATGAGCCTG
Source organism: Bacteroidales bacterium (assembly GCA_028707745.1). GTDB lineage: Bacteria > Bacteroidota > Bacteroidia > Bacteroidales > UBA12481 > UBA12481. Next base: position 8,202 of record JAQWAJ010000051.1, read on the forward strand.
AGAAACAGATCAGCCCTCCCGGGGTGTATGCCGGATCACTGCTTGAAGAGGACCGGAGAATCAAAGTGCTGATCCTTATTGTTGAAGAATGCGATAAATTACGCATTCTTTTGCACGTTCCGGATTATGATCTTTCGCGAATTCCTGAAGTTAACCTGACCTTCCACAAACGGATGCGCCTGACCCAATATGGCCAGCCCGGATTTAATCCTTCATTGTTGATTCAGGATATGGAAGATATCAACGAGTTGATTTACTGACGATAAATCTCTCTTGCTGTTTCTTTAACACGATCGGGTGATACCGTTGAAATACTCAAGGATTGAATGACTTGCAGCGGGCTATTATTTAAAAAGATAATGTCCTGGCCAAGTTTGATAGCCTCGTCTATATCATGGGTTACAAAAACTACCGTACGCCGGTCAACCTCCCATATTTTCATAAAAGAATCCAGAATATTGTATTTCAGTGTGTTATCTAGGTTTTGGAAGGCTTCATCCATGAGAATAAGGCTACCCGGAAAAGCAAATGCGCGTGCAATGGACACTCTTTGCTTCATTCCTCCACT
>JAQWAJ010000052.1 GCA_028707745.1 Bacteroidales bacterium
AGGCGAAATATACATTGTACCGCAAATAATCAATCACTTCACAGGCTGCAGCGATCTCTGCCTGATAAACATTCTTTCCCTGACCCAGCATCGTTGCAGCCACGATCAGGCTCCGATATTTTTTCGATAGCAGTTCGGCCGCGCGCAGCATGATCGAGGATCGCTCGATCCAGGAGATGCTTTCCCACTGGGTTTTTGCTTCAAGCGCCGCATCAATGGCCATCTGTACCTCTTTTTCACCTGCTTCATGGTAGGTAGCCAGTACATGTTGATGATTGTGAGGCATAACCACTTTTGCGATTCTACCAGTCCTGACCTCCTTCCCCCCGATAATGAGCGGAATTTCAACCTGCTCATGGCTCATCCGGTTTAACTCTTCGAGAATTTCTTCCCGTTCCCTGCTGCCCGGAGCATACTGAAATATCGGCTCATTCTGAGGGCTGTCGAATGTGAAAACTGCATTATTCATGATCAATTCTGTTAGATAATTGTCGAGTTGCAAATTTTGCAACTCGGTGGCGAAAATAATGCGTAATCGGTTCCGGATTTATGATTAATGTGTGTTTTTCTTTATTTCATCCAGAGTTTCCTGTAAACCCTGTGAAATGATCGGGTCATATTTGTCGTGAAAACGTTTAAAGGCATCTACAATTGCCTGACCCTGAGGAGTTAATTCGGTTTTCCCCCCATCGGCACCACCCCGTTGCCGGTGTATAATCTGGAAACCAAACATCTCCTCCATTTTATTCAGCCGGTCCCAGGTCTTGCGGTACGTCAACCCGTGAATTTCCATGGCTGCCTTCAGAGAACCTGTTTCCCCAATGGTTTTCAGCAAGCCGCACCTGCCATCACCCAAACTGGCACTCTTGTCATCCGTTTCAATCCAGATCTTGTGTTTGATCGAAATGTCTTTCATCTCTTGATAATTAACCGCACCTGGCGGGATGTAGCACCACTGCTTCTTACCGTCTCCAGGCTGATGAAATAACATCCCGGAGGGTAGGCTGAAATGTCGAGGGTCCAGCTGAATGCCCCATAAACACTTTCGGTGATTTCCAATATCGATTTACCCTGTAAAGATAGTATCCTGAGGGTCATTTTGGCTGGTTTGGTGAATCCCGACTGAACCGTGATTAACCGGTCGGATGGAACCGGAAAGATATTCAGGAAAAATTCGTTGTCCGGATTTTCAATTCCATCAATACCCGGCGTGACAAAGGTACGGGACACGGCTTGTACGGCATCGGTGCCGTCGCTTCGTTTGCCGCTGAGATTATAGGTTTTGCCGGGCTTCAGATCGGCTGAATCAACTAATAAAAACCCCTCGCTTCCTTTAACCGCCACATTCTTGTTTAAACCGTTCCCTTCAATCGTGATACTGTCAGTCACAGGATCTCCGTCAGTGTCAACTCCTTCAACCGGTGACCAGGAGATCCTCAATTGGTGCTCTGCATTATAGGAGACCGTGGCGCCGTTGGCCGGTGCTGTAAAAGTAAATAGGGTAGGGGCAATGTTCGTTGTGGTGAAGGTTTTGGTTTTCGTTGCCGTGGTATAAACAATCCCGTCGTATGATCTGGCCGTTACCGTGTAAGTCGTATTGTTCGTGAACTCGCTTTTGGGAATGACAAAGGAACCGGAGTGATTGTTATCTGCATAAGTCTTGTCGAATCCTTCGCCGGTAATGATGATGCTGTAAATGAGTGTGTTATTCTCGGCATCCGTGGCCTGATGCGGAGTATAATTGATGTACCAGTTTTCCCCATATCTTCTGATAGACCCAATGCTCATGACCGGCGGGGGAGTATTGATGTAATAATCATCAAGATGTTTGTGCCAGGCACTCTGAAAAGCGGCTTTGCTGGCGTAACCCAACCCGGAATAGGAAAGATTGCCGACAAAATCAGCCAGTTTCGTCAGGCCGTGACTATAAACGATAAACTCTGCTATGGTATAGGAAAAGTTGTATCCGTAACGATCTGAAAACGTGTTGAAATCCTCGAAATAAGATAAATCCGGTTTTTTCCCCCAATTATTCAGGCAGGAAACAATCGTGCCCCTGTCGGTTTTCTGACCTGAAAACCATTGTGCCACTCCTTCATTCAGCCAAACAGGCAGGCTGATGGTAGTTTTCCATGCTTCTGCGATATGCGCGAATTCATGAATGACAATGTTCAGCATTTCAGCATAAGTATGTGACCCGGCATGGTTCGGCGAGGCCATCATGATCATGGTTTTACCAATGGCCGATCCCACGGCCCAGGCTGGAAATTCAGGATAACCCTGGGCATTGTGGTAATAGACTTCGTTTTTATAGATTTTCACGGTAATCTTTTGCGTGATATTCGCCGCCAGTGAAGTTACGATCCCGCTATATTCGGTTTCAAGTTTAGTTGAAAATGCAGCCAAAATACTGACATCCTGACTGGTGCAGTAAAATTTGAAATGTTCCGTACTCAGGTTCAAAACCAAATCAGCGTCATCGAAAAAGACGACAGGCAAAACCAATGCATTGGTCCCCGTATTCAGGGTGCGGGTGCCATCATTCCCGATTCCGGGTGTGGTTTCCCATCCGCCATTCGCTGCCCCCGAGGTGCTTATATAGAATTTGTATGAGAAAAAAGTATTCTTATTTAAGGTGAGGGTAAGAGAATAGACTGAACTCGTTCCCTCCTGATTCATTTTATTCTGATCTCCCCAGTTGTTAAAAGAACCGCGGATCATGACCCGGTCACCCGACTGGCTGAATTTGCCCTGATTGATTAAGAGTCCCAGGTCCACTGAAAACTTTACGTTAATGGTACTCTGGGCCGCTACAAATGACACAGTTGTAGCAACCAGAATGATCATCATGATCAATCTTTTGCTTGTGGAATTGTACTTCAACATAATTTGCGGTTCTTGTTTTTTTAGGTACATAAAAATAATATGCATTTGATTTGGCTCTTAAGATGTTCTGATTTTTTTTCGCGGTGATTATCAGTACACTTAGACAGATCTTGTAAAAATAATGGCAGGGGTTGCTTTTATTATACAGGTTTTCTGCTTTACCTTTGACCCCGCGAAAGAGAAAGAAAAGTGAACAACATCAATTTATCAATTAGCATTATTAGCATTAGCCTACTCCTCATTACGGGGCAGGAAGGGTAGTTTATAAGTTGAAAAACAGATAACGAAAGCCCTTCCAGAAATGAGAAGGGCTTTTTTGATTTAAAGAGATAAAATGAATAACAAGTTGCAGACCCTCGTCCTAGGTATTATCCTCATTAACGGCCTCCTTTTGGAGGAGTTAAACCGGGAAGGGTCTGTTCAGTCTGAATAACTAATGACAAACAATAAGACTAAGCCTTCCCGGAAACGGGAGGGCTTTTTTGTTAAATATGGCAACACTCAAAAGCGACACCTCAACAACCGGACGGCTGATGGCCGGAGCCCGAAGCCTCTGGAGGGCCAATGGCATGAAAAATGAGCATTTCGGTAAACCGGTTATAGCTGTGGTGAACTCTTTTACCCAGTTTGTACCCGGACATGTTCACCTGCAACAGGCCGGTCAGCTGGTGAAAAATGAAATTGAAAAGCTGGGCTGCTTTGCTGCTGAGTTTAATACGATAGCCATCGACGACGGTATTGCCATGGGACATGGCGGAATGCTCTATTCTTTGCCATCGCGTGATCTGATTGCCGATAGCGTTGAGTATATGTGTCAGGCACATACCGTGGATGCCATGGTCTGTATATCGAACTGTGATAAAGTAACCCCCGGCATGCTCATGGCCGCCATGCGCCTGAATATCCCCGCAATCTTTGTTTCAGGTGGCCCGATGGAGGCCGGAAGGATTGACAGTAAGGATTTTGACCTGGTTGATGTGATGGTGGCCGCTGCCGATCCGTCGGTGAATCAGGTTGAACTGGATGCACTCGAAGAAAATGCTTGCCCGGGTTGCGGATGCTGCAGCGGACTGTTCACGGCAAACAGCATGAATTGCCTGACTGAAGCACTGGGCCTCTCTCTTCCCGGCAATGGCACCATCCTGGCTACGCATGCCAACCGCCACAAACTTTTTGAACAAGCGGCCTACCAGATCGTCAGAATGGCCAACGCTTACTATTTTTTAGATGACCAGTCGGTGCTCCCTCGCAGCATCGCCAGCCGTGCCGCCTTTTTGAATGCTATGACCGTCGATATCGCCATGGGCGGCTCCTCCAATACGATCCTGCATTTGCTGGCCATAGCCAGTGAAGCAGGAGTGGAGTTCACCCTGGCCGATTGCGACCACCTTTCGAGAAAAACGCCCAACCTCTGCAAAATCGCCCCATCATCCCGGTACCACATCCAGGACTTCAGTCGTGCCGGTGGCGTTTTAAGCCTGATGGGCGAATTAAACAGAGCAGGATTGATCGATACTTCGGTGCATCGCGCAGATGGATTGACTCTCACTGAAGCGATCGGCCAATATGACATTCTTTCTCCGGATGTATGTGCCGATGCCCTTTCCAATGCATGGTCAGCCCCGGGCAAAGGTGGAATGAACCGGGAAATGGGATCCCAGGCAAATGCTCACGCAACCGCCGAAACCAACAGAACCTCCGGCTGCATCCGCGATGTGGAACATGCATACAGCCCGGATGGCGGCCTGGCAATTCTTTATGGCAATATCGCTGAATACGGCGCGGTGGTGAAAACCGCCGGAGTGCCTGATGCCATGCGAAAATTCGAGGGACCGGCAAAAGTTTTTTATGCTCAGGAAGATGCGGTCGACGGAATCCTGAATGGCGCAGTGAAAGCCGGCGATGTAGTGGTGATCCTCTTCGAAGGCCCCAAAGGCGGTCCGGGTATGCAGGAAATGCTCTATCCGACCTCCTATCTGAAATCCATGAACCTCGATAAAACTTGCGCCCTGATCACCGATGGCCGCTTTTCGGGCGGCACAGCCGGACTATCCATCGGTCACATCTCTCCCGAAGCTGCTTCAGGAGGCCCCATCGGCTGGTTAAAAGATGGCGATATCATCTCTATCGACCTCGACAACCGAACCCTGAACTGCGAAAGCCTCACCCCCGAATCAAATATGGACCCGTCATTCCTAAACCCTGTCCGAAATCGCCAGATATCAAAGGCTTTACAGGCCTATGCGGCCCTGGTAGGCCCCTCACATACCGGTGCAACCCGAAACCCGAAACCCGATACCCGATACCCGAAACCTGAAACCCGATACCCATCATGACTACTGAACCAAACCAGATATCCGGCGCTGATGCGATCATGCTGGCTCTTCAGTCCGAAGGGGTAGAAACTGTGTTCGGATACCCCGGCGGGGCGATCATGCCGCTGTACGATGCCCTGTTCCGTTTTGGAACCCGGATGAAACATGTGCTGGTCCGTCACGAGCAGGGCTCCATCCATGCTGCCCAGGGCTTTGCTAGAGCTTCGGGGAAAACCGGAGTCTGCATCAGCACTTCAGGCCCTGGCGCCACCAATTTGCTGACGGGACTGGCCGATGCTTATGCCGATTCCACTCCGGTGGTCTGCCTCACCGGACAAGTCAGCGCTCACCTGATCGGATCAGATGCTTTTCAGGAAGCTGATATACTGAGTATGACTACCCCCGTGACCAAATGGAATACCCGGATTACCCAGGTGAAAGATCTTCTGCCGGCCCTGTCGCACGCCTTTTATATCGCACGAACCGGAAGACCCGGGCCCGTTGTGGTGGATCTGGCTAAAAATGTGCTGTTTGCTCTGGTAACCTACGATTACAAAATCTGCACCGGAATGCCTTCCTATCATCCCGTACCGGTTCCCGATCCGAAAAAGATCCGGCAGGCCGCCGACTGGATCAACCGGTCGAAACGCCCGATGCTGTTTTGGGGGCAGGGAGTGCTTTTGTCAGGGGCTTCTAATGAACTTGGACTGTTGATTGACAAGGCTGGTTTGCCGGCAGCTTCCACTTTGATGGGGCTGTCGGCCATTCCGGCCGATCATCCGCTCAACATGGGCATGCTCGGCATGCACGGGAATTATGCCCCGAACTTGCTCTCAGCCAAAGCCGATCTGATTGTGGCCGTCGGCATGCGCTTCTCCGACCGGGTGACCAGCAACCCTTCCACTTTTGTAAAAAATGCCAGAATTATTCATATCGATATCGATGCCTCTGAACATGATAAGGTGCTTCAGGCTCATCTGGCTATTGCCGGAGATGCCTTAGAAGTACTGAAATCTTTGATCGATCTCGTAGAACCCGCCATGCACGCCGAATGGCTCGCTGAATTCCGAAAACAACAGGAAGTGGAGACCGGGCGGGTGATCCAAAGTGATCTTTCCTGTACCGGTGAACAAATCCTGATGGGAGCAGTCATCCGGAAGTTGTCAGAACGATTTCCGGCCGATACGATCGTGACGACGGATATCGGTCAGCACCAGATGAAAACGGCCCGGTATTACAAACTTAATTATCCCCGCCAGCTGATTACTTCAGGCGGATTGGGAACGATGGGATTTGGCCTTCCGGCAGCCATCGGCGCAAAAACCGCCTGCCCGGATAAAACAGTACTGGCATTGCTGGGTGACGGCGGCTTCCAGATGAACATTCAGGAAATCATGACCATCGTTCAGGAAAATGCTGATGTTAAAATCGTTGTGTTTAATAACGGATATCTGGGGATGGTCAGGCAGTGGCAGGAACTTTTTTTCGAAAGCCGCTACGCCAGTACCGGCTTGATGAATCCCGATTTTGTAAAAGTGGTGGATGCCATGGGAATACCCTCCCGTAGAATATCATCCCCATCGGAGATTGATACCGGAATCGAATGGCTGTTGACCTCTGATGGGCCTGGCTTTCTGGAAGTCGTGACAGATCCCGCAGAAAATGTCTTCCCGATGGTGCCTCCCGGGGCGCCGGTATCGGAAATGTGGTTAGAAAATGTAAACTCAAAATAGTATGGAAAACAGTTATTTGGTAACCGTTTATGCCCGCGACAACATAGGATTGCTCCTGAGGATCACACAACTGGTGTCGCGGAAAAACCTGAGCATCGATCGCTTAACACTTCATGAATCTGCCATGCCGGGAGTAACCTGGATTAATCTGGTCGTCAGGACCGAATCGCAAACGATAAAAACCCTGGTGAAACAACTCGAAAAACAAATCGAGGTTCTGCAAGCTTTTCATGTTGTGGAGCCTGCCTGGGTGGGGTTTTCAGGAACACAGAAATCAAAACAATTAATCAGTTAATAATATGGCAAAAATGAACTTTGGCGGCGTTACCGAACAGGTGGTCACCCGCGATGAATTCTCTCTGGATCAGGCTCGTAAAGTACTTAAAAATGAAACTATTGCAGTAATCGGATATGGCGTTCAGGGACCGGGACAATCTTTGAACCTGAAAGACAATGGCATGAAAGTCATTGTCGGACAGCGGAAAGGTGGAAAAAGCTGGCAAAAAGCAGAGGCCGATGGTTGGGTCGAAAATGTCAACCTTTTCGAAATCGGGGAGGCTTGCAAACGGGGTACGATCATCGAGTATCTCCTGAGTGATGCCGGTCAGATCGATGCATGGCCCACCGTAAAAAAACATCTGACAGCCGGCAAGGCCCTCTATTTTTCGCATGGTTTCGGGATCACCTTCAATGAAAAAACCGGGATCGTGCCGCCTGCTGATGTCGATGTCATCCTTGCGGCTCCCAAAGGTTCGGGCACTTCTTTAAGAAGATTGTTTCTGGCAGGCAAGGGGCTGAACTCCAGCTTCTCTGTTTATCAGGATGCCACCGGAACGGCACGCGACCGGGTAATCGCGCTGGGCATCGGCATCGGGTCGGGCTACCTGTTCGAAACGACCTTCAAAAAGGAGGTCTATTCCGACCTCACCGGTGAACGTGGCGTTCTGATGGGCGCGATCGCAGGGGTTTTTGAGGCTCAGTACAATTGTTTGCGCAAACATGGTCACAGCCCCTCCGAAGCTTTCAACGAAACCGTCGAAGAGCTGACCCAAAGTCTGATGCCACTGGTGGCCGAAAAAGGCATGGACTGGATGTACGCCAACTGCTCGACTACGGCCCAGCGTGGGGCGCTCGACTGGAGACATAAATTCCGCGCAGCGGTTGAGCCCGTGTATGAAGATCTTTATCAGAGTGTGGTATCGGGAAAAGAAGCCGAGATCGCCATCGAAGCCGGTCGTAAACCGGATTACCGCGAAAAGCTCGAAGCCGAACTTACCGGTCTCCGTGAATCAGAAATCTGGAAAACGGGCGCACAGGTTAGAAAACTGAGGCCGTAATCGTTCAAATAGCAATCAATCAACAATATAATCATGGAACATTTATTCATTTTCGATACCACTCTCCGCGATGGCGAGCAGGTGCCCGGATGTCAGCTGAACACCGTAGAGAAAATTGAAGTGGCGCTGGCACTCGAAGCACTGGGCGTTGACGTCATCGAGGCAGGATTTCCGGTATCGAGTCCGGGCGACTTCGAAGCCGTCGTTCAGATCGCCAGGGCCGTTCACGATCCCATCGTGTGCGGATTAACCCGGGCTGTTGAAAAAGATATCGAGGTAGCTGCGGAGGCCCTGAAAAGCGCAAAACGACCCAGAATCCATACCGGCATCGGTACTTCTCCCTATCATATCCTGCTAAAACTCAGATCGAATCCGGAGGAAATCGTCGAACGCGCCGTAAGAGCCGTAA
>JAQWAJ010000053.1 GCA_028707745.1 Bacteroidales bacterium
GCGGTGAACGATACTGCCTTTCCCCTGGTGTTGATGGATCAGTCCGTCGTTAGTCAGTTTTGAGAGGGCATGCCTGACGGTTGGGCGGGTGATCTGGTGCAACCGGCATAACTCATTTTCAGATGGCAGGATATCTCCCTCCTGGTACACTCCGTCCAGGATGTGCTTCCGGAGCAGCTCGTATATCTTACGATACTCCGGTATCCGCTTTTGTGGAACTGCCATTTCAGTTAAAAATTATGTAAATACAAGATGCCAACATGTAAATACAAGTTGACTAATATTTTCTCAAAAATAATGAATTGATCAGTAAGAATAAGTACTTTTGAAAAAACAATTTTTCATGTTATCTCAACATGTAATAATAAGTTTAAAAAATAGTCCAAATCATACTACATGGCTAATCCTGTTATCATGCCCCGTCAGGGGCAATCCGTCGAAAGCTGCATTATCAGCAGCTGGTTTAAGAAAGAGGGTGATGAGATAAAGAAGGGGGATATCCTTTTTAGTTATGAAACTGACAAGGCTGCTTTTGAATGTGAATCCGAATTTGAAGGCATATTGCTGAAACGGTTGTATCAGGAAGGTGACGAAGTAGTGGTGCTCAAAACGGTCGCCATAATCGGGAAACCGGGAGAATCAGCCGATCAGTTTGATGATGTGTCAGAAATCGCCAAATCTGAAGAAACCGCTGCAGCTCCGGTGAAGGAAGCAGAAAAGGTGATCATAGCCGCTAAGCCGGTTTATATCAGACCTGATGGTGAAAAGATCAAAATATCGCCGAGGGCCAGGAACAGAGCCGAATCCATCGGGATCAGCTTTACAGATATTGAAGGATCAGGGCCCGGGGGCAGGATCGTTGAGGAAGATATCCGGAGAGCCGCGGCATCCCGTTCGTGGGCAACCCCGCTGGCTAAATCGGTTGCAGCCGAAACCGGTAAAAGTATTCCGGTCCAGGGAACAGGCGCCGGCAACCGGGTGACTGCAGACGATCTGTTTACGGCTACGCAGCCCTCCGGTGATGACTCGGAAGTCAGGAAGATCTCAAACATGAGGAAGATCATCGCTGCGAAAATGCATGAATCGCTGCAGAATTCAGCCCAGCTGACCCACCACACCAGCGCAGATGCCAGACGTTTAATGGAGTTGCGTAAAAAAGCCAAAGAAGCATTTGAAAAAGGAGCATCTGAAAATATCACGATCAACGATCTGGTCTGCTATGCCGTGATCCGTGCACTCAAAAAACACCCGATGGCCAATTGCCATTTTCTGGGTGATTCGATCCGGGTTTTCAGCAGAGTGCATCTCGGACTGGCCGTGGACACCGAGCGGGGCCTCATGGTGCCGACGGTAAAGAATGCCGATGGCATGAACATCAACGAACTGTCGAAGCAATTGAAATCAGTGGCCAACAGTTGCAAAAAAGGGAATGTCAATCCGGAGCTGCTTGCCAGCGATTCGGCCACATTCTCGGTTTCGAACCTCGGATCGTATGGGGTTGAGCTGTTCACTCCGGTGATCAACCTGCCGCAGGTGGCCATTCTGGGTGTCAATACCATCATCAACCGCCCGGCCGATCTGGGCAACGGGGTATTCGGCTTTGTGCCGTACATCGGATTATCGCTGACTTATGACCACCGGGCGCTCGATGGGGCTCCGGCTTCGGCCTTCCTTCGCGAAATCCGCCTGGAGATCGAAAATCTGGATTTAACATTTTAGAATAACCCATAACCGCATAGAATATGTACGATGTTGGAATCATTGGAGGAGGGCCTGCAGGATATGTAGCTGCAGAGCGTGCCGGACAAAAAGGCTTATCTGTGGTGTTGTTTGACAAGAAGAAGCTTGGCGGCGTTTGCCTGAATGAAGGCTGCATACCCACCAAAACACTTCTGTATTCAGCCAAAATGTATGACCACGCCAAAGAGGGGGCCAAATACGGGATTAACTGCAGTGAGGTGACCTTCGACTTCGCCAAAATCATGCAGCGAAAAAATAAGGTTGTCGCTAAACTGGTTGCTGGCATTGGCGCTGCCATGAAGAAAGGAAACATTGAAGTGGTTTATGCCCAGGCAGAAATTGCAGAACGGGCATCTGACCATATCAAAATAAAAGCTCTGGATACGATTTATGAATGCAAAAACATCCTGCTGGCTACCGGTTCGGAGGCGATGATTCCGCCAATCAAGGGATTGGTCAGGGAAGAGATCCTGACCAACCGTGAGATTCTGGATATCAAATCGGTACCAGAATCTCTGACCATCATCGGCGGAGGAGTGATCGGAATGGAATTTGCCAGTTTTTTCAATAGCATGGGATGCAAGGTCTCGGTGATTGAAATGATGGATCACATTCTCGGACCCACCGACCGTGAATTCAGCAATCTTCTGCAGCAGGATTTTGCCAAAAGAGGTATCGACTTTTATCTCGGTTGTAAGGTTGTGGAAATCAAAGGGAAAGAAGTTTTCTTCGAAAAAGAGGGTAAAACCGAAAGCATCGTGAGCAGTGAAATCCTGATGAGTGTTGGCAGAAAACCGGTAACTCAGGGTATTAACCTCGATAGGCTTGGTGTCGAGGTGGTTCGCGGAGGAGTTAAGATCGATGAACATTGTCGTACGAATATCCCAAATGTTTATGCAGCCGGCGATATCACCGGATTCTCTCTGCTCGCCCATACCGCCAGCCGTGAAGGGGAAGTGGCGGTTAACCACATTTGCGGCATTCCCGACCGGATGCGTTACAACGCCATTCCTTCAGTAGTGTACACCAATCCAGAGATAGCCTGTGTGGGCCTGACCGAAGAGGAGGCCAAAGCTAAGAACATCGCTTATAAAGTACGGACACTTCCGATGGCTTATGCCGGAAGGTTTGTCGTAGAAAACGAAGGAAAAAACGGACTGGTGAAAATTCTGGTCGGCGATAAATATAACGAGGTATTGGGCGTCCACATGATGGGTAATGCCAGTTCAGAGATGATCTTCGGCGCAGCCATCATGATCGAAATGCAGATGCGGGTGACCGATGTACAACAGATCGTGTTCCCCCATCCCACCATCTCTGAAATTTTAAAAGAAACCTTTTTTGCATTTAACGAATAATCATTCTTTTTAATCATACTCCAATGCCAAAAATTCAGAATATTGATCCTGCAAAGGTTAGAAAACCAGGCCAGATTACTTTTGGTAATATTCCTGTAAATCAATACAATAAAACCATCGATCAGGAGAAAGCCATTTACTCGGCTGACGATTTTGTGCGGATATACCGTGACATGGTAATCATTCGCGAGTTTGAGGTCATGCTGAATAAAATCAAAACGACCAATGAGTATTTCGGGATCAAATATAACCATCCGGGCCCGGCCCATTTATCCATCGGACAAGAGGCATCAGCAGTCGGGATGGCTTATTGCCTGACCATTCAGGACTATATATTCGGATCGCACAGGAGTCATGGGGAGATTCTGGCCAAAGGGCTGTCGGCCATTCATCAGCTGGACGATACCAACCTGATGAACATCATGAAGAACTTCTTTGGAGGCAGCACCTTGAAAGTGGTTGAGCAGGGTCACCAGGGAAGTGTTAAAGACCTGGGAATCAAATTCCTGTTGTACGGAACGCTGGCTGAGATCTTTGCCCGTGAAAACGGTTTCAAGAAGGGGCTTGGAGGTTCAATGCACGCTTTTTTCACTCCGTTCGGGGTCTATCCGAACAATGCCATCGTAGGCGGATCGGGCGATATCTCTGTGGGAGCCGCTCTGTATAAAAAAGTTAACCGCAAATCGGGCATCGTTGTTTGCAATATCGGCGATGCATCGCTGGGTTGCGGTCCGGTTTGGGAAGGGATCAGCTTTGCCACCATGGACCAGTTCAAACAGTTGTGGGAAGGTGATTTTAAAGGCGGTCTGCCGATTTTGTTCAACATCATGGACAATCAATACGGGATGGGTGGACAAACCTGCGGCGAAACCATGGGTTACGGCATGCCGGCCCGGATTGGCGCCGGGGTTGATCCGAATATGCTTCATGCAGAGCGTGTTGACGGATACAATCCATTGGCCGTGATCGATGCCTTCAGAAGAAAAAAACAGATTCTTGAAGATAAAAAAGGACCGGTTTTGCTCGATACACTGACTTATCGGATCAGTGGGCACTCACCTTCGGATGCCTCCTCCTACCGGTCAAAAGAGGAAGTTGAAGCCTGGGAACAGGCCGATTCCATCGTGTCGTTCCGCAAACAGTTGATTGATGCCAAAGTCGCAACATCTGAACAACTCGATCATATTACGGCAACAACTATCGATTCGATTAAACAGACCCTGACGCTTTCGATTGACGATACCGTTTCACCGCATCTCAATCTGGTTAAAAACCCGGAAACCATCAGCGGTATGATGTTTTCGAACCAGTCGGTTGACCGCATGGAAGAGGGTAAATGTGAAGTTTTTATGCCGATGGAGGAAAATCCACGGGTTAAACAGATTAAAAACAAGGAACGTTTTTATGTGGGAAAAGACGGACAGCCGGTTTCCAAACTAAAGACCTATCAATTGCGCGATGGTATTTTCGAAGCCATTATCGATCGCTTTTATAAAGATCCGACCCTGGTGGCATACGGAGAAGAGAACCGCGACTGGGGTGGTGCTTTTGCCGTTTACAAAGGGCTGACCGAGGCATTACCTTACAACAGACTGTTCAATTCGCCAATTTCCGAAGGCGCCATCGTGGGTACCGCTGTCGGATATGGAATGTGCGGTGGCCGGGCGCTTGTGGAAATCATGTATTGCGATTTCCTCGGCAGATGTGGGGATGAAGTGTTCAATCAGTTGCCGAAGTGGCAGGCTATGAGTGGCAATGTCATCAAGATGCCGGTTGTGATCAGGGTTTCGGTGGGTTCAAAATACGGAGCTCAGCACTCCCAGGATTGGTCAACACTCGTTGGCCATATTCCGGGATTAAAAGTTGTTTTCCCGGCCACCCCTTATGATGCCAAAGGGTTGATGAACGCCGCGCTCCAGGGCACTGATCCAGTGATCTTCTTCGAAAGTCAGCGGATTTACGACATCGGGGAGATGTTCCATGAAGGCGGTGTTCCTGAAGGCTATTATGAAATTCCGATCGGCGAACCCGATGTTAAACGTCAAGGTGACGATCTCACCCTGCTGAGTATCGGATCAACACTTTACACAGCCATCAAGGCAGCCGACATTTTGAAAGAAAAATACCAGGTAAATGCGGAGATCATCGATGCACGAAGCCTATCTCCATTCAACTACGAACCTGTTATAGAATCAGTTAAGAAAACCGGCAAGATCCTGTTGACCAGCGATGCTTCCACACGCGGGTCGTTCCTGAAAGAGATGGCCCAAACCATTACCGAACTTGCTTTCGATGATCTCGATGCACCTCCGGTGGTAGTCGGATCGCGCAACTGGATTGTACCGGCCCAAGAAATGGAGAATTATTTCTTCCCGCAGCCAAGCTGGATCGTGGATGCCGTACATGAAAAAATCATGCCGTTAAAAGGACATACCGTAAGCACCAATGTAACACCAAACGAACAGATCAGAAGGAACAAAGCCGGAGTATAGCACTATGGAAAATTTTCTGAAACAATTCCCGTCCGCTGATGAACTGTTGAATACACCGGTCCCTGCAGATCTGTTGTATGAAGTGAACGGACATATTCACACGCCCTACTCTTTCAGTGCCTTTTCGGGGGTCGATCCCATTTTTAAAATGGCCACGGAGGAAGATGTCAAGATATTGGGAATCAACGATTTTTACACCACTGGAGGGTTTCTGGAATTTCACGACAATGCCGTGGAAAACTGGATCTTCCCGCTGTTCAACATCGAATTCATCGCCCTCGACCGGGAGTTGCAGAAAAAGGGCATCCGGGTTAATGACCCCAATAACCCCGGCCGAACCTATTTTAGCGGAAAGGGGCTGGATTTTCCCGAAACGCTCGATGCCGATCATTCGAGGATTGTGGAATCGGTAAAAGACGAAACTCACCGCCAGGTTGAAACCATGGTTCATAAAACGAATGAGCTGCTTGCTGATATCCATGCCGGACTGAGCCTTGACTATCAGGATATCCGGAAAAACTATGCAAGGGATTTGGTTAGGGAGCGTCATATTGCCCAGGCATTGAGAATCGCAATTTTTCAGAAGTTCACCACAGTGAATGAGCGCAAAGAGTTCCTGACGAAACTTTATGACGGCAAAGAGCCGAAAGCAAATCTGGAGAGCCATACAGCAGTGGAAATCGAAATCCGTAACAATCTTCTGAAAGCAGGCGGAAAAGCATTTGTTAAAGAAGATGAAAAGGCATTTCTCAGTGTTGATGCCGTTATCGATATCATTATCAATGCAGGCGGGATCCCCTGTTACCCTGTTTTGCTGGACGATGCAAAAGGCTCAATTACCGATTTTGAGTCCAATAAAGAAGCGTTGCTCCATGAATTAAGGAAAAAGAGTATCTCCTGCATCGAGCTGATGCCCGGAAGAAACGATGCAAAAATCCTGAATGATTTTGTGCAGTTCTTTCATTCAAAAGGGATTGTCGTTCTTTTCGGCACCGAGCACAATACCCCCGACATGATTCCGCTTACCGTATCGTGCCGGAACCAGGTACCGTTGACCAAAGAGTTGAAAAGGATTAGTTTCGAAGGCGCATGCATCATTGCTGCGCATCAGTATTTAAGGGCACAGGGGATGGAGAGCCCGGTGGCAGAATGGCACCTCCTGGATGATAACCGGAAAAAAAGTACCGTTGCCCTTGGTAAAGCCGTTGTTTATCATTTTACAAACAATTAATCTCATGGAAAAGTCGCTGAATAATCTGATCGGAATATCCCATTTTTATGGCAATGACGTGGAGTTCGTCATCGGGGGCGGAGGCAATTCATCCTGGAAAGACGATGATTTCCTGTATGTCAAGGCCAGTGGAACCAAGCTGGGAACCCTTACCCGACAGGAACTGAATAAGCTCGACCGGCACAAGCTCAGTGCAGCTTTATCCGGCAAGTTACCAGAAGATAGTTTCAAGCGCGATCAGGTTGTTCTTGAAGGAATGATGAGCAGTTGTATCGACAATACCCTGAATCTGAGGCCATCGGTGGAAACCCCGCTGCACCATCTGATTAGTTATAAATTTGTGATCCATACGCATCCCACCCGGATCAATGCTTTGCTCTGCAGCCATAACTGCAGGGAAATCTTACAAAAGATCTTTCCTGAAGAGGTCATGTTTGTGGAATACACCGATCCCGGTTTCATCCTGTACAAAAAACTGGAAACGGAGATCGTAGCCTATCGGGCAAAATTCTTAAAAGACCCGCAAATCATTCTGGTTCAGAATCATGGGATTTTCATTTCGGCAGATACGGTTGAAGAAGTCCGCAAACTGAGTGATTTCTGCCTGAATACGGTAAATAATGCCAATCCGCTTTCACTCGAAATCAAGGAATTGCCTTTATCTGAAAAGACAACGGCTGTCATACCGGCCATCCGGATGCTGCTCTCTGAATCAGGAGCTAAAATCCTGAAAATCAAGAACAACAGTCTAATTTCTCATTTTACTGGCAATCAAGCCCAAGCAAATCTGATTTCACTACCATTCACTCCGGATAATGTGGTTTACTGCAAAGCGCGTCCATTATATGTTGAATCAACGGGAACACCGGAGGAGATCATAGCTGAATTTGAAACAAAACTAAAAAAGTACAAGTCGGATTTCGGTGGTAATCCTAAGATCATCCTGATTAACGAACTGGGTTTGATTGCGGCTGATGAGAGTATCAAGATGTCGAATATTTTGCTCGATGTTTTCAGTGATCTGATGAAGATCAGTTATCTGAGCCAGGCTTTTAGCGGGCCGCACTTTCTGTCTCCGGAGAGAATTTCCTACATAGAAAACTGGGAATCTGAGAATTACCGTCATAACATGTCGCGCGGGTCAGCTTCGGGCAAAGTGATGAACAAGATTGCCATTGTTACCGGGGCCGCCCAGGGATTTGGCGAGGGGATTGCCAGGGATCTGTTCCATGAAGGTGCCAACGTGGTTATTGCCGATCTGAATGAAGCGAAAGGCCATGCGCTGGCTGAAAATCTGAACAGTATGGCAAAAAACAGCCGGGCGATTTTTGTTAAAACAGATGTATCCGACCCCCGGTCGGTACAGAACCTGATTAACGCCACGGTAGCCGAATATGGCGGATTGGATGTGGTGATCAGCAATGCCGGGATTCTGAGCGCAGGCGGGTTGGATGAAATGAGTCCGGAGACCTTTGAACTGATGACCAAAGTAAATTACGAAGGCTATTTTCTTTGTGCGAAATATGCCTCGGCAGTGATGAAAACACAGTCGAAATATTCGGCTCACTACTTCACTGACATTATCCAGATCAATTCAAAATCGGGATTACGCGGCAGCAAGAAGAATTTCACCTATGCAGGCGGAAAGTTCGGAGGTGTAGGTTTGACCGAATCCTTTGCACTGGAACTGATTGAATATCAGATAAAAGTAAACTCAATCTGTCCGGGTAATTTCTTCGACGGT
>JAQWAJ010000054.1 GCA_028707745.1 Bacteroidales bacterium
TATTGTTTGTCGCCGGCATAGTTAAAGCGCAGGATGATCCTATCCAGAAAGGATTAAACGCCATCACCAAAGAGGCTATCAAAGGACAAATCGAGTTTCTGGCCTCGGATTGGACCGAAGGCCGCGAGACTTCAACCAAAGGTGAATTCATGGCCGGAGACTATATCGCTTCCGTATTTCAGATATATGGCGTTCAACCTGCCGGAGACATGAATAACAGGTATAATATCGACCAGGATCAGATGTATTTATATATGTCGGGCGGCAGGCCTAAAATGGCACCTCCCACCCGGTCCTATTTCCAGAACATCTCTTTTGTGGAAACCCTCAAGAACGAAAGTTCCATGGAGCTCATTACCAAAGATGGAGCCAATGAATTGACATACATTTTCAATAATGGCAACGATTATTCAATCTGGGGATCGTCAGCCGGGATGGAAATAAACGCCCCGCTTGTATTCATCGGTTATGGCTTTAAAAATGATTCTATCGGATATGATGATTTCAAGGGTGTTGAGGTAAAAGGCAAGATCGTACTTCGTGTCAATGGGTTACCCGGCATGAAGGATACTTTATCTGTAGCCTATAAAAAGCTGAACCTCAAAGATCATTCACGGATGTACAAATATTATGAAGCCAAGGATAAATTGCTGGAGGAATATGGAGCAGCCGGAGTGATCGAAATACCGTCCTATGGGGTGGGCTCAACGCTGGCTAATTACCCACTTCGGTATAATACCAAAACCTACGAAGGCGAGAAAAAGCTGAAGTCCAACCCACTCGACATAAGCCTTCCCGTTGACACACTGAGCAATTCAGTTGCCAGAATAAATATATCCTCAAAAATAGAGATTGCCATCATGAAAGGAGCCGGGATTGATATTAAGGAATATGAGACCAATGCTGCCAAACTAAAACCCGGATCAAAAGAGATAAAAAACAAAGTTCTACACTTGAGGAATGTTATTACAACGCAGACGGTTCGGGGTCGTAATGTTCTTGCTATGATCGAAGGTGAAAACCCAAACGAAGTTATAGTAGTGGGTGCACATTACGATCATCTGGGTATATCAAACGGTTATATCTGGAACGGGGCCGATGATAATGCATCAGGAACTGTAGGCGTAATGACGCTGGCCAAAGCTTTCATGGCAACCGGTGTAAAACCAAAGAAAACCATCATTTTTGCCGCCTGGACGGGTGAAGAAAAGGGTCTGTTGGGATCCACCTATTATGTTGATAAATATAGAAAGAAAGACAATCTTGTGCTGAATCTGAATTTCGATATGATATCACGCAGACCAGAGAAAGATACGGCCGGATTCAAAGCAGGAATGGATTACACAAAGGATTGTCCCATTCTGAAGGATTTGGTTGAAAAGGCGAACACTAAATATGAACTCGGACTGGAGATCGATTTTAAGCCTGCCAAGCGACCACAGGGCGGCACTGACTTCACTCCTTTCTCTATGAAACAAGTGCCCATCTATGGTTTTGACGCAGCCTTTACATCCGATTATCATGGTCCAATGGATCATGCCGACAAAGTCAACCTTGACTTGATGCAGAAAATCATCAAGGTCGGCTTTGTCAGTCTATTTGAACTTGCTAATACCGAAGGGAAAATTGAGACCTTAAAGTGATTGGGGGCTTCAGGTGTTTTTACAATTCAGGGAGGTAAAACACCCATCTCATACAAAGTCCTATCAAACCTGCCGTTATCCAAAATAATAAAACAAAAGAGGCTGCCTCAATTGGACAGCCTCTTTTGTTTTATATCAAAAACTACAGTTTGTGAATGACTAAACCACTCCTGAGTTTGGGCTCAAACCAGGTAGTTTTTGGAGGCATAATATTCCCGGTATCGGCAATATCCATCAATTGTTTCATCGAAACAGGAAACAATGCAAGTGCCAGGGCCATTTCACCGGAATCAACCCTCCGTTGTATCTCACCTAAACCTCTGATGCCACCAACAAAGTCAATCCGCTTGTCGGTTCTCAGGTCCTTGATTCCTAGTATGTCACGGAGAATCAGGTCCGAACTTATGGTCACATCTAAAACACCGATCGGGTCGTTATCGACATAAGTTCCTGGTTTGGCTTTCAGGCTGTACCAATTGCCATCAACATATAAACCAAAATTATGCAAACAGCACGGTTTATGAATTTCAGTTCCAACCTTTTTGACCTCAAACTTTACAGCCAGCTTTTCGAGTAATTCTGCTATCGTCAATCCATTCAGGTCTTTCACCACTCTATTGTAATCAATGATTCTCAACTGGTTATCCGGAAAATGAACCGCAAGAAAATAGTTATATTCCTCGGTTCCGGTATGTTCCTTATTTGCTTTCCTGCGTTCATTTCCCACTAAAGCAGCTGCAGCCGTCCGATGGTGTCCGTCAGCGACATACGTACAAGGAACTTTTGAGAACAAACCGGAAATACGGCTGATGATCTGGTCATTGTCTACAACCCAGAAATGGTGGCCAATACCATCAACAGAAGTGAAATCATACTCGGCAGGATGTTCAGCAACCCAGGTTGCCACAATCTGATCAATTTCAGGAACTGCGCGGTATGTAAAAAAAACAGGTTCCAGATTGGCACTGGTCACCCTCACATGCTTCATCCGGTCCTCTTCTTTATCGGCACGCGTGAGTTCATGTTTTTTGATGATTCCATCCATGTAATCCTGAACGCCAGCGCAGCCGACCAACCCGTACTGCCGGATTCCATTCATGGTCTGAGCATAGATGTAGTAACAATCCTTCTGGTCCTGAACCAGCCAGCCTTTTGACTGGAACAGTTCGAACATTTCCGCTGCTTTTGCATATACCCGAGGATCATGCTCATCTATAGCAGGTGTGAAATTGATTTCAGGTTTTATCAGATAGAGCAACGATTTATCATTGCCAGCAGCTTCGATACGAGCTTCATTTGAATTCAATACATCATAGGGACGTGACGCCACCTTTTCAGCAATATCTTTTGGAGGGCGAACGCCTCTGAAGGGTTTTAAAATAGCCATAAAAAGAATTAATTATTAATATAGGCGAAAGTTGCAGGCTGCAACAAGCAACCCGCCATTAAACTCTACTTATTAACCTGATATTTTCGTTCTCCTTTTTCAAAGAAGTCACGGATTTGTTCAGCTGCAGCGATACCAGCATTGATGTTTGCTTCCTCAGTTTGCGCACCCATTTTTTTCGGGGTGGCATAGAACCGTCCGGCGAACTTTTCTTTAAAAGCATCAACCGCATCAGGAGCAACATCACTGAGATACTGGAATTTTGGTTTCTGTTCCATGATTTGCATGAGCTCCTCTTCGTTGATAACCTCTTTCCGGGCCGTGTTAACCAGAACTCCGTCAACAGGCATTAATCCAAGGAGTGCTGTTCCGATTGACTTTTTGGTCTTTTCATTAGCCGGCATGTGAATCGAAACATACTGGCAGGTCTTATAAAGATCTTCAACGGTATCCACCGATTTTACCCCACAGATTTCGATCACTTCTTTGGGCACAAACGGATCAAACGCATAAACTTCCATTCCGAATCCTTTTGCGATGGCAGCAACGTATTTGCCAACATTACCAAAAGCATGTATTCCGAGTTTCTTACCTTTCAGCTCAGTGCCAGACTTACCACTGAAAAATCCTCTCGCTCCATATACCATCATTCCCAGTGCCAGTTCAGCAACAGCATTGGAATTCTGTCCGGGAGTATTCATCACAACAACGCCTTTTTCAGTTGCAGCAGCAAGGTCAACATTGTCATAGCCTGCACCTGCGCGAACAACAATTTTTACATTTTTACCGGCATTCAGAACTTCTCTCGTAACCAGATCACTTCTGATGATGATGGCATCTACATCAGCCACTGCCTCATAAAATAGTTCAGGCGAGGTATATTTTTCCAGCAATTTAAGGGAATAGCCAGCATTTTCAACCACTTCGCGAATGCCCTTCAGGGCAACAGGAGCAAATGGCTTATCGGTAGCAACTAATACTGTTTTCATATTCGCCGATTTGATTAAAGGATAGATTTTTCATATTCAGCCATAGCGTCAACCAAAACCTGAACGCTTGCGATATCCAGAGCATTATAACATGATGCCCTAAAACCGCCAACCGACCGGTGACCTTTAATGCCAATAACTCCTTTGGTGCCGGCGAAAGCAATAAAGTCAGCCTCTTTATCTTTGTAACCTTCTTTCATTACAAAACAGATGTTCATCCTCGACCTGTCTTCTTTAGCAACTGTGCCTACAAAGAGTTTACTTGAATCGATTGCATGATACAACAGATCAGCCTTTGCCTGTGCCCTGCGGTCCATTTCCCTGACACCCCCTATTGATTTAACCCATCTCAGAACTTCCCTTACGGTAAAGATAGCTGTACACGGAGGAGTGTTCTTCATTGAACCATTCTCAACATGAACACGATATTTCAACATGGTCGGAATATTGGTCCGGGTTACTCTTTCGAGGAACTCATTTTTGATAATAACCACGGTAACTCCGGCCGGACCCATGTTTTTCTGAGCGCCGGCATAGATCAGATCATATTTTGATACATCAACCGGTCGGCTAAGAATGTCGGATGACATATCTGCGATCAATGGTACCGGAGAATCGATATCCCGCAGGATTTCCGTACCATAGATGGTATTGTTGGTAGTAATGTGGAAATAATCCACATCGGTAGGAATTGTATATCCTTTTGGATAATAGTTGAAGTTTTTATCTTCAGATGAAGCCAGTACCTGAACTTCTCCGAACAGACGAGCTTCTTTGATTGCGCCGCTGGCCCACGTACCTGTATTCAGATAGGCTGCCTTGGTATTCAGAAAGTTGAATGGAACCATAGCAAACTGCAGGCTGGCACCACCACCGAGGAACAGAACCGAATAACCTTCAGGAATGTTAAGAATTTCCTTTAGCAGATCCGCTGCTTCCTTGATAATAGGTTCAAAATCTTTACTCCTGTGAGAGACTTCCATGATTGACTGACCACTGTTTCCCAATTCGATTACGGCTTTGGCGGTATTTTCACGAACTACATCAGCCAGGACGCATGGACCGGCATTAAAAATATGTTTTCTCATTGCTTTATATTTTTGATTCTTATTTATTTAACGTTAACAAACGGCATTTTGGTAATTTCTGCTTTCAGGTTTCTGTTTCTAACCTGGATGAAAATTTCAGTACCCATTTTTGCATATTCGGCTTTTACGTAACCCATGCCGATACCATTCTGAAGCAATGGAGACTGGTTTCCAGAAGTTACTTCACCGATTTCTTCACCGGCAGCATTCACAATTTTATAATGCTGTCTGGGTATTCCTCTTTCCTTCATAACGAAACCGCGAAGGTTGCGTGTCGGTTTATCGTGTTTCTGTTTTTCAAGGAATGGTCTGTCAATAAAGTCATTGCCGTCAACAAATTTGGTAATCCATCCCAAACCGGCTTCGATCGGTGATGTTTCATCATTAATGTCGTGACCATACAAATTGAAACCCATTTCAAGTCTGAGTGTATCACGGGCGCCCAATCCGATCGGCCGGATGCCGAACTCCTCACCGGCTTTCATCACAGCATGCCAAAGAGTTTCTGCATCCTCATTGGCACAATATATTTCACAACCGCCCGAACCGGTGTATCCGGTCGTAGCAAAGATGACCTCTTTAATTCCTGCAAATGGTATCTTTTTAAATGTGTAGTATTCCATATCTATCACATTTTCAGAAGTCAACTTTTGCATGGCTTTGAGCGCAAGTGGACCCTGAATCGCAAGTTGTGCGATTTCATCTGACGCATTATATAGTTCTTTCCCCACTTCAATGCCCATCTCAACAGCATGTTTCGCGCACCAGTTCCAGTCCTTCTCAATATTGGCGGCATTGACAACCAAAAGGTATGTTTCGGCATTTACACGGTATACCAGCAAATCATCAACGATTCCGCCTTTTCCATTCGGAAAGCAGCTGTATTGCACTTTCCCGTCCACCAGAGCTGCAACATCGTTGGTAGTCACTTTCTGAATTAAACTAAAAGCTTTAGGGCCTTTTACCCAAAATTCGCCCATGTGTGAAACATCAAATACCCCAACTTTTTCACGCACCAACATGTGTTCAGCGGTGATTCCTGCATATTCAATAGGCATGAGGTATCCAGCAAATGGTTCCATGTGAGCTCCCAGTGCCTGATGGAATTTTGTAAAAGGCGTTATTTTCACATCCATAATCCTGTTTTTTTATAATTGGTATTGTTACAAATATAGACCATTCCCAATTGAAAATTCATGACTTTTGTTCATTAACTTTACCCCATTATAAACAACAAAACCATGGCTGGAAAATTCACCTATGCTGATTTGACCTACCTCGAGAGCATGTCAATGGGAAGCAATGAGATGATCGCCGAGATGATTCAAATATTTATCGATCAGCTCCCTGAATTCACTGAAGGGATGGCATTACACCTGAAAAACAAGGATTATATAGCTCTTGGATCGCTTGCCCATAAAGCAAAATCCTCAGTTGCAGTAATGGGAATGGAATCTCTGGCAACAGATCTTAAAACACTTGAAATCAGTGCTAAATCCGGAAAAGATCCGGAAACCTATTCAACACTCGTGGAGCGATTCACTGATCAGGTTACCCTGACCGGCCAAGAGCTTAATGCCTATGTCAAGGATCTGGCCTGAATCAGAGATGATCCTGAAAATATCGGGTTACCGTACGCATCAGGTGAATTCTATCCTTTCCACCGACATTATGAGGGTGCTGAGGATAAACCATGTAATCGACCAGTTTTCCTTCGCTGATACATTTTCTGAGAAACATCAGGGAGTTCTGCCAAACTACAACCGGATCATTATCACCATGGATCAGCATTAACCGGCCGCTTAGGTTCTGTACCTTTGGAAGGGTACTTGACAATGCATAGCCTTCGGGATTCTCAGTGGGGGTGTCCATATACCTTTCACCATACATAACTTCATAATATTTCCAGTCAATAACTGGTCCGCCGGCAACACCCACCTTATAAATATCCGGATAGTTAAGCATCAGTGAAGTGGTCATAAAACCTCCGAAGCTCCATCCGTGAACACCTATCCTGTTTGCATCCACATACGGCAGCGTATAAAGATAATTAATGCCCTCCATCTGGTCAGCCATCTCGGCTTTGCCTAAATTACGATGAATAACCTGTTCGAAATCCCGCCCTCTGAAATCGGATCCCCGGTTATCAAGCGTCATCGAGATATATCCAAGCTGCGCCATATAATACTGCCACCCTGAAGCGCCCCCCATCCATTGATTTACAACCATCTGAGCATGAGGACCTCCATACACATAAACAATGACCGGATATTTTTTTGCCGGATCAAGATCAGGAGGAAGGACCAGATATCCGTAAAGATCAGTTTTTTTGTCCGCCGCTTTAATGGTAAATGACTTGTATTCACCCATTTTCCTTCCCGACAGTGGATTTGGTGCGTCATAAATAGTTCTTGATTCGCCCTTTCCAATATCACGGAGGACTATTTTTCTGGGAACGGTATAGCTTGAATAGGAATCGATCAGATAACGGCAATCCTGACTAATCAGAGCTTCATGAGTACCAGAATCGGAAGTCAGTTTTATCCTTGAACCCGTTTTTACATCCAACCTGTACACTTGTCTCTCGAGTGCACTGGGGTCGGTTGCCGTGAAAAAGAGGTAGCGTCCGTTCTGATCCCATCTCAGTAAACTGGTCACCATCCAGTCTCCGCTGGTTAATTGTTTGATCAGAGATCCATCGGTACGATATAAGTAAAGGTGTTTAAATCCGTCACGCTGGCTGAAAAAGATGAATTGTGTAGGATCGGCAGGATTGAAAACCAGTTCATTAGAAGGTTCAACATACTTATCCGATGTTTCCTCGAAAAGTGTTTTAATTTTCTTCCCGGTTTTTGTGTCGTATTGATTCAGCAGCAGGTGATTCTGTTCCCGGTTCAATACGGAAACATATACGTAGTTGCCTGTAGGGTCCCAGGTTATATTGGTCATGTAACGATCGTATCCAAATGCCTGTTCATCAAGGAATACCGTACTTGCCTCCGAAATATTGTAAATTCCCACAGAGATCGTCTCACTGGTAGCGCCAGCCATTGGATAACGTATCTTTTCGAGTGATGCCGGTGTTTCAGTAACATGTACCAACGGGTATTCGGTCACCTGGCGTTCATCCTTTCGATAGAAAGCAAGCATGGAACAGTTTGGCGACCAGAATAGTCCGGAACCTATGCCGAACTCACTTCTTGAGACCGTCTGCCCGTTGACGATTCCATTTTCCTCATCTGAAGTTACCGTTATTTTCTTGCCGTTATTATCGGAGATAAATACATTCTGACCAACCGTATAGGCAATCATCCGGCCAGATGGGGCAATACATTTATCGGCAATTCCTGTTGGAACGGACAGTTGTCCGGCGAGTTTTTTTGTTTTCCAATCAATCTCAAC
>JAQWAJ010000055.1 GCA_028707745.1 Bacteroidales bacterium
CAAGACCCAAGGTATATAGAGGATTATCAACAAAAATAAAAGGTCCAGAAAAGATTTCTGCATGATATCAGGTGATTTAAGGGCTCCAAATTTAATGAAATATTATTACGACAACTCCCGGCGGATTTATTCAGAATTCATCCAGAACACGCGGATTTCCTTCAAAGCCCTTCCCTGAGATATTTTATTTGGCAGCGAACACCTTTTTCAGCAGATCGGTTGTTCTGGCGCTGATATCGGTCCGGATCAGTTTTTCCTGATCCTGAACTTTCACAAAAAGTCCGTTGAGCGCCTGTTTGGTGACATATTCATCCAGTGTAAAATTCACGGCCTTCACGCCGGCAATTTTTCCGGCCATTGAAGTAGCAAAGGTGTTCCATTTTTTGGTCAGGGTATTCCACGATTGGTTAGCTGAGATACCGGCCACAATAGGCTTATCGAGTGATTTCTTGACCGTAGGGCGATACAAGTCGGTGAGCTGGTTAAAAGTTTTGTTTTTCAGATAGGCAGTAGCGGCATCGTCGCTCCCCTTCAGGATTCCCCAGGCATCGGTAATCGTCATGGAGGCGATGGCGTTCACAAAGATCGGGGACGCCTGTTTGGCGGCATCCTCGGCCGACCGGTTGATTTGCAGGACAACATCTTCGAGGAGCTTATCAAAACCCGGGATGTTCTTTGCGTGTTTGATGATCTCCTGAGTTTCAGGCGGCAGGTCAATCTTCACGATTTTATCCAGATAATATCCGTCGGTAGCGGTCAGTTTCTTTACTGCAACATCGGTTCCAACCTTCAACGCTTCTTTAAGCCCCTGAGCAACCTGATCAGTGGTCAGGGCAGTGCCGGTCTGGTTAACTGTCGAAGCAACCTGTGTAAGAACATCGCAGGAGGATCCGGTTATGGTTACTCCGAAAACAATCAGAGCTACAGTGACTAATCTGGATTTCATCGGTTCAAATTTTATAGTGATTATCAGATTCCAAAAATACAAAAAGCCCCGGGTTAAGCGGGGCTTTTTGTGGGTTTGGGTTCAGCGGTCAGTGCTATTGTACTTTGTGAATTCCACCGCTGCCCGAATGATGAAAATCCACCTTTGGATCTCCGGTGTAGGAGATATCCCCGCTTCCGGCTACGCTTCCCTTCAAGGTGCCGGAAACGTTTATAGTTGCATCGCCCGATCCGGTTATGGAGATCTCAGCATCGCGCACTTTGAGTTCTTTGGCTTTCAAATCACCCGAGCCGCTGACTTTAAAATCGAGGGCATCGGCATTTCCGGTAAAACAGATATCACCGGAACCGCTTACAACGGCAATAATATTTTTCGCATCAACATCAGCCTTGATATCTCCTGATCCGGATATTTTGATATTCAGGTCATTAAGATTGGTGAAACGATTGGTTGTTTCAACATCTCCCGAACCGGAGATTTTCATCACTTCGATAGAAGGAATCGTGATATATATTTTAACCGGTTCACTTTTTCTAACATTCTCTTTATTTTTAATCGACAAAACGGAGCCCTCAACCGTCAGTTCCATGTTTTCGAGTATGTTTTCCTGTCCGGATAGCTTGACTTCCTGCTTATTCCCCTGAGTGAGAATGACATCAGCGCTGTTTGACAGGGCAAAGCCATTAATGGCTGCCAGGTTCACTTTTCGTTCAATAATGGGGCCTTCACCGGATATCCATTTGTGTCCGGATTGGCTGTAGCAGCCGGATCCCAACAAAATGACGATAAAAGCGGATAGCAATAATCCTGGGAGTGTGTTTCTTGAATTTGTTTTCATAAGTCTGGTATTTGATAATTACTTATACCAAGACGTAGAAACAAACGGAATGTTACACGAATCAAAAAAGCATTTTGATAGCCGAATAGCCGAAAAATATTCCGAAACAAAACAGCACGATACCCAGCCCGTGGATAATCCCGTTTACCACCCGGAGATTGATCCATCGTCGAAACCGGGCAATAACAACAGTAAGAATGAGGTACCAGGCAATGCTACCGACTGCTACAGCCAGAGCATAAACCAGGCTGATGGTTTCGGGGAACCATTCGGGTCGTTCCGCGGGAGCCTGAGCAGCATGGTTTCTGAGGAATTTTAGGGTATCTGCTTTGATATGCGGAGACAGGGGAGAATGTTCCACAATTGAGCTATCGGCAATATTCAGGGTTTTAAAATT
Source organism: Bacteroidales bacterium (assembly GCA_028707745.1). Lineage (GTDB taxonomy): Bacteria > Bacteroidota > Bacteroidia > Bacteroidales > UBA12481 > UBA12481. The sequence goes on from JAQWAJ010000055.1 coordinate 2,182, forward strand.
TTGGTCAACCATGATATCGAGCCCGCCGGTATCAAATCCGAGCGACGAAATAAACGAGATCACCAATACCGATGTAGTCAGCCATCCGAATATCAGCGAAGGGTTCAGGAGATTAACCATGAATCCGGTATAGAAACCTCCCCGGTGCTGTTTAATGGCCTTTGCCGGTTTTGACCCTTTATCATCCAGATGATCAAAATCGAGCTTTGACCTGAACACTTTATAAGCTATGAAAATGATAAAAAGTCCGCCTACGCAGAGGATGTAAGGCATAGCAGGCTTTAAAATCGGGTAAAACTTGGTAATTCCGAAAACGGCAAGAAATACATAGATAAAATCAGCAATGGAAGCTCCGACGACCACCCGGTTACAATAGAAGATCCTACCCTTCAATGCGTTTGAAGTAACCAGGATGCTAACAGGACCTGCAATCGGCATCGAAAAGATGAACCCGGTTATCAGGCCTACAATTGCCATCGTAATAAAACTTTCTCCCATCAGCTTGTTAAGATTCGGTAATCAGGATATCCATGTAAAATTAATGTCTAAATTCAGGTTTACAAACGCTCGGTGGGCAGGTTCTATTCTATACCCGTATAATTTTTCCACACTTTGACGCAATGTCCCCAGGCTCCATCTATATTTATGCCAGAAAATAATAAAATATGAAAAGGCTTAAAATCTGCACGTTAATCCTCAGCACAGCCCTCTTGGTTTTACTGCCATCTTGCCATAAAGATTCACAGCCTGAGCTCAAAATCGGCCTGATCAGTGGGGTTGGAGGATTTTCGGACCGTGGATTCAATGAGAACATTTTGGCAGGTTTTCAAAAGGCTGCCACAGAATTTCCCATCACTTGCCAAACCCGTGAAAGCCTGTCGGAAGAGGCAATTGCCGCAGGTATCAGTGATTTTATTTCCGATAGTTGTGATCTGATCATCACGGCGGGTTATGCTGCCGCTCAGGCAACCCTCGATGCGGCACTGGCAAATCCCGGCATTGATTTTCTGATTCTGGATTATTCGACAGCCAACCTACCATCGAACATGGCGTGTTCCATTTTCGATGTAGACCAGAGTTCGTTCCCCTGCGGTTTCCTGGCCGCCTACTGGGCATACCGGCAAAATCCAGAAAATCCGAGGGCCGGGTATGTTGCAGGAGTTGATATTCCGCAGATTCGGCAGTTCTCTCAAAGCTATATTCGCGGGATCGCCTTTTTTAATGAAAAATATCAGAAGGACGTTCAGGTTTCGGGTTATTTTGCCAATTCCTTTATCGACACCCTGCAGGGGGCAAAACTGGCCGATAGCCTATTGCAGCAGGGGGCCAGTGTGATTTTTGCTTTTGCCGGGAAAACGGGAAATGGAGCACTTTATCGGGTACAGGATGCCGGAAAGTGGGCAATCGGTGTGGATGTCGATCAGTATTACTCCATTCCCCAGGTTGGCCCGGTGCTTTTAACATCGTGTGTCAAAAAGCTGGATAATGCCATCTACGGTATGCTGAAAGATTACCGGAACCTGGTATTCTCAGGCGGACAGACCCAATACAACTCGCTCAGCAACAACGGAGTCGGAATGGCGCCTTTCCATGATTACGAGACGATGATTCCGGATAGTATCAAGGCAGCACTAACTGCGATTGAAAGCGGTATTAAAAATGGCAGCATTTCAACAGGTTGGAACAGGTGAAATCGTCGTTACTCATAAAAGAGCTCACTATCGCGAGCTGATTCTGATACTGTACTCTCCCTTTGCATTTTCAGCGGCAATGGTGACGATCCATTTTCCGGTAAAGGAATCCACATCGTCATCAAAGGAGAGAGTCTGATGCCAGTTGACATTGGCCAGTGGCGAAAGGGTATATTCATTAAATACTGATCCGTCGGGTTTTTTAATGGTAATTCCCACTTTCCCGGAATCAATCGTTCCGTTAACGGAGAGATTCATCCCACCGGAACCCGGCTTAACATCATAATTAAAATCAGCGGTAATAGTTTCCCCATTCAGCTTTTTCTCGATATTCAGCACGTCCTGACCATAGATTAATGATTGCATTTCGCCCTTGAATACAGGAAAATCAATTTTAAAATCCTGCGGACTGATGGAAAGGGTATCAATAGTACCGAGCTCGAGTTTCGGGGTTTTGAAATAATAGTGATATTTCTTTCCGTTGAGATCCTTGTAAACATCCAGCTGCATTTCCTTCATGTCGCGCAGCTGATCCCGGAACGCTTCTTTCTGCTCAGCCAATTCTTCGCGAGCCTTCTCCATGGCATCGCGGTAGCTTTCCATGGCTTCTCTTCTCGCTTCCCTCGACTCTTCCATTTTTTCCATCACTTCATCCCTGATTTCCTCCTGTTTTTCCTGATCAAGAAATGGAGTAAGCTCTTTAAAATCTGCGTGTTTCTCCCCATAGAGTTTGTGCAGTTTTTTACTTTGTTTTTCAATTTTCTTGTTGATACGGTCGATCTTCTTCTGATTGACTTCCTGCCCCATTGAAACCATCGTTCCAGTGCAGAAAACAACAAGCATTAAGGGAATAAAAATTTTCGCTTTCATTTTGATCTGTTTAAGTTACAGATACAAAAATAGAGCTGACAATGAGTATAGTGCGTTAATGGATGGTTAACGCCGGGTTAATGCACCCGCTTTCGCGGGTGGGACAGAAAAGGGGGTGGTACGTAGGAAACCTTAGTGGTACTAACCGACCTTCGCGAAGACCACACAATAATTATGTCCGTACACCTTGGCGCATTTCGGACAGGTGGTGTAGTAGAAATAAAAATCGGTCAGGGTAAGGCCTTTTGCAGCTCCTTCTGCTTTGATTTCACGGATCCATTTCGGAGCAGCGCTGTATGGACCATCGAAAACCCTTGAGTAATATGTCCCTGAAAGCTTCACCACATTGGCTCCGGGGATGTCTTTTTGCAGACTCAGATAATAATCGCTTCGAAAAGCTGAAGGGTCATTGGCCATGATAATAACATCTTTTGGCTCGGTTTCTGCACCTGAATCTTTGGCTGTTTGCCACATTCTTCCCAGTACTTTTGTAATGGTTGCCGGCGACGGGATATGAAAGAAAGTCCGCATGGAATCTTTCAAAAACAGTTTATCCGACCATTCCAGTATTTTGTCGTTCCAGGGTTCAGGATCGAAAACCGGGCAGCAGTTTTCATTCTCAGTTTGATCGTGTGTCATGATTCGTTTGGATTGATTAAACCTTTATAAAATTAGATAATCCAATTAAATAATTATAAACCTATGTTAGCATAATACTTTTTGTCTATCGTGACGCGTAACGCGTAACGGTCTCCGGTCTCCCCTCTTCTTCCGGTCTCCCTTTTTCTTCCTTATTCAAGCCATCCGTCAAGCAGATTCTTCTGCGCCACTGATGGGTTGTCCACCAGAGATATCCGGAAGCTCTTTTTATGAATCGTTTTATTCAGATGAGTTACCGCCTCCAGCGGGGTCAGGTCGATATTCAAACCGGCGTATCCGAAGTATTTGGCATAATCAATTGATTTTGTTGTGTATACATATTCAAAGAAATCAGCCAGCGAACATCCGGCAGCCTTTTCACAAACTTCACGAAACTCTTCATCGGTAAAACCACGGTTGAGGGATTTGCTATACAATTGGTACAAAGTACGCATGACATCAATCAGGGAGTTTTCATTTTTCGATTCATAGCGGATTCTCAGATCTAATAATAAGCATAAGGTCGATCCCTTTTCATAATAGTTTATCGTAACATCCTCTGAATTTTCATTTCGGTTGAAAAAGAGCATCCAGGTATCGCGGCTTGCCTGGGCAACCGACTGGAATTCATGGCCCACGATGTTTTCATGGTAACCGATCGTTCGGGATGCATGGGTCAGGAATTTTTCACGATTCAGGAAACCCGCCCGGTTCAGGATGAGTTCCTCAAAATAGCTGGTCCCTCCTTCGGAAAGCCAGAGCATATTGGTAATACACTCCTTATCGTAGTCAAACGGTCCGAGTACGATAGGCCTGATACATTTTACATTATACAGGTGAAAGAATTCATGCGCAAAAAAACCAAGCATATTCCGGTCGTGTTCACTGCCCTGATATTTGGATACATCTGCAAAAACCGCCATCGAGTTCAGGTGTTCAAGCCCGCCTCCTCCCCTCTCCATGATGATAAATGTGTAGTGTTTGTAAGGGATCTCTCCGATAATCCCAATGCCGGCTTCAACGATCCGTTTCAGGTCGGAGACCAGCGTATCGCGGTTGCAGGTTCCGGGTGTTTCGATGGCGATATCATGAGGAATACCCTTGTACTCAAATCTCAACACCTCCTGGTTCCCCGCCAGAACCGGGCAATCATACAGACGGTCGAAATCAGGAGCCGTAAAGGTATTTTCACTTCCCTCCACCTGATCCAGACCGGTCGATATTTGTGTCCATTCAGAAAAAGGGTTAATCCTGACGGTTACCGGGTGATTCAGTTTTCCATCGACATACATGAAAATTCCGGTCGGCGAGATAAACCCTCTCTGCTCTGACAAGTAAGATTCTGCCACAGAGGTTTGATTAGCAAAAACATAATAACTGACATTCAGTGATTTAACACCTTCAGTATTAATATGCCAGGTGTTTTTGGCAGTTTTTTCGAAGGTCAATAGTTTGCCGGATTCATCAATTGCAGTGAAATCAACCACATTCTTGGCCAGATCCAAAATCATATAATATCCGGGGGTCCAGGCGGGCATTTTCAGATCGATTGACCCGCTGTTTACTCCGTCATATCTGAACGCCACATGATAATAATGATTTACCGGCTGGTCCATCGACACGGTATAAGACATTTTACTTTCAGCGACCTGCGCAACGGATAAGCCGGTAGCCAGTATCAGTGTAAAAATCAGAATGACAGTATATTGAATGGTCCTTTTCATGATGGACAGATTAGGATTTTGTTGAATAAAGATAAAGCATTGAGGAGTAAGTGTACGCTGTTTCAGAACAGACTTAATTGCTGTCCTTTCGGTGAATCATCGATCCTTTCAGGAGGCACATATTGGGGCCACGGGCCATATTCGCGATATAATTTCCGTATGAGCACTTTCATATTATTCTGATAGGTTTTATCGGAGTTCGATCCTTTGTATAGCCGGCTGAGATCGGGATAAATATCGGGGAACTCCTTTTTGATGACATTCAGGAAAGGTTCGCGGGTGCTGCCACGAAGATTCAGTATGTCGGGTTCGATCACATTGACCCCTGTTTTCTGCGCAAGCTCGAAAACCTCCCGCAGATTTTCCTCACTATCAGTCAGATACGGGATTACAGGCATCATCAGGATTCCGGTTCTGCATCCGGCCTCCCGGAATCTGTCAAGCATGTTCAGCCGTTCGGCAGGGTGCGTGGAATTGGGTTCCGTGATATTACTGATTGTTTCATTCAGGGTCGATACCGATACCAGGATAGTCACCTGAGCCACCCGGGCAAGCTCACTGATCAGGCGGATGTCTCTTAACGGCAGGATAGATTTGGTAACCAGCACCAGGGGATTCCGGTGTTTTATAAATACTTTCAGTACCTCCGGCATGAGTTGGTATTGCTCTTCAACAGGCTGATAGGCATCGGTGACCCCGCAAAAGTTCACCGGATCACGGCACCAGCTCCGGCGCGAAAAATCCTTGTCGAGGCACTCCGCAATATTGGTTTTGACAAAAATATCGCCAAAAAAGTCCGCATCCTCGAGGTAGCTGTGTGAATAACGGGCAAAACAGTAAATACAGCAGTGGCCGCAACCCCTGTAAATATTGACATCCCAATTGGAGGCGGTTAGATTGCCATGAAAATGAAGCGCTGATTTTGCCTGTATCTCCCTGATCATTTTTTAAACATGCTGACCAAATCAATATAATGAAAAATCGGTACGCGGGTAACCCGGATGCTGCTGAGCGCAGATCTTCATCATCCGTGTGTCATCCGAAATTTTGGCTAATTTTACCGCAAAATCCAACAGAATGAACAAATTTTCCCTGATTACTGCCCTTCTTTTAGGGAGCGCTTCCCTATCCCTGACGGCCCAAACAGATTCCGATCCCATCCGGTATGTCAATCCGATGGCGGGAACCTACAAAATGGGCCATACATTTCCAGGAGCTTCGGCGCCATTTGGGTATATACAGTTATCTCCCGATACCGATACGATCGGATATGAACTTAACGGCAAATACAACGGCGAGGCTTATCGCTACTGCGCTGGTTATCCATATGATGACCCAACCATTGTCGGATTCAGCC
>JAQWAJ010000056.1 GCA_028707745.1 Bacteroidales bacterium
ATATTTCTGATAGTAGTTCTCGCAGATTTCATCCATAATCTTAAGAATCTCGACGCCGATGGCCGGAGTTTTGGTCATTTCCAGCAGGGTTTCAAACTCCAGAACGACACCTTTGGAATTCAGGTGCAATGCCCGTTCCAGGGCGCCTTCGGTGATCTCCCGATAGTGGCCATATACCTGTGGTAAAGTATCGTTGTTAATGAGCATGACCGGTAAGGTGAAGTTCAGCTCCGCATAAACCTGTCCGCCTCCGATTTCGAGTCCGCGCCGGGTTTTTACCGGTTTTGGAGCCATCCCGAAGATCAGCTCCTCGGGGTTTGTTATGATCAAACTTTTGTATTTCATCTTGCTGACTATTTGTGTGTTAACTTAGGTTTATCCTGTTCGGTGAAGTGCAGGCGAGCCCATTTCACCAGGATGCACTGACATCCGGGTAATTAAATCTCTTTTCCCTGATTTGTTTAAGAAGCCAGTTTATTCAGATATTCGACCAGTCCATGAGGGTCGGCCGAATAGAAATCAGCGCCGATCTTTTTGCAGAAATCATGGTTCACGGGAGCTCCGCCAATCGAAACAATGGTGCCGGGTGTTTGTGTCTTGATATCTGCAACGATTTCGCTCATATTCATCATGGTGGTGGTCAGGAGGGCCGAAAGGCCCACTACTGCACCGGGGTTGTTTCTGACGGCCTCGAGATATCTGGTTGAGGGAACGTCGACCCCCAGATCGACCACGGTCCAGCCTGCCCCTTCTACCATCATGGCAACCAGGTTTTTACCAATGTCATGAAGGTCTCCCTTGACCGTACCGATAATGAAAGTCCCTTTGGTCTTGATTTCGCCCGAAGTGAAAAATGGTTTGAGCTGAATCATAGAGGCACTCATAGCCTTGGCCGACATCAGCATCTGTGGAACAAAAATCTTGTTCTCCGAAAATAATTTCCCCACGAATGACATGGCCGGAACCAGTGCGTTTTCAAGAATTTGCTTGGGACCGACACCTGCGGCCAAAGCTTTAACGGTTATTTCAGCAGCACCATCCATCCCACGCAATTGAGGTGGGTATGGCGATTTCAAATCAACCTTGCCGAGCTCGACCGATTCTTTCAGTTTTTCGAGTATCTCTTCCATACGTCAAAGGGGTTAATCGTTTAATATTAGGTTACAAACATAAAAGATAGAGAACTCCCTAGCTACACCAATATTTGCCGGTATTAATGCTATATTCACATTATCTGTTTATTTTGTACATTATTTACCGGTATGCCAGCTCAATTTGAATCAATCAACATTCATTCAGATGAATCCTTTTTCATCGGAATTTTTCAGGACAATCTGGAAAAGAGCATCTGGCATTACCACAATAATTTTGAGATCAGCTTTATTACCGAAGGCTCCGGAAAGCGGATCGTGGCCGACTCCATCGAGGAATTTCAGCCGGGCGACCTGGTCTTTATCGGGCGCAACCTGCCGCATGTTTGGATTGCGGATAAGGTGCAGGGGGTATTTTCAAACCGCACGCTTGAGATGGTTTTTTTGCAGTTTACCACTGCCGTATTGAGCCCGCAGCTACTGAGGCTTCCTGAGTTTAAAAACGTGAACAATGCGCTGAGCCTGTCGGAACGAGGAATTCATATTGTGGGTCAAACATTGAATGAGGTTAGTGAGCTGATGCTTCAGATGCCCTATCTGAAGAGTTTCGAGCGGGTGCTTCACTTTTTGCGGATCATGGATACCATCGGAAAGAGTGACTCGTTCATTCCCCTGGCCAGCAAAGATTATCTGAAAGCAAGATTCAGCAATGGGAACAAACGAATCGCCACTATTCACGATTATCTGATGAACAACTACCGCGAAGAGATCAATCTAGGGAAACTGGCCGAAATCACCAACATGGCTGAAGGGTCACTCTGCCGGTTTTTCAAGCAGAATATGGGAACCACCATTTTCGAATATCTGAATAAAATCAAGGTGGAGCTGGCCTGCAATTTATTGAAGAACCCCGATCTGAGCATCATGGATGTGTGTTATGACAGCGGGTTCAACAACCTGAGCCATTTCAACAAACAATTCAGGAAGGCCGCCGGGATGCCCCCATCGGAATACAGGAAACAATTCAATGCATAGGTCAAAAGGTTATGCTATTTGAGCTCGATTCGGCTTTGAATAGGTATCTTTAAAAAAAACAGATTATGAGAACAGCATTTGTGTGTCTGGCGATTTTAATTTTCAGCGTCTTTACCTCCTGTGAAAAGGCTGATCCGGTTGATCATACCATCAGCGCCTTTAACAATGGCGGAGATGACCGAAATATGATTGTTGTGATGAGCGATTTACATCTTGGTGCTGACCTCACTTATGCTGAGTGCAACAAGAACCTCGGGGCTCTGGAGAAGATACTTTACCAGATCAAAGAGGCTCCAAATGTTAAAGAACTCGTCATTGCCGGCGATCTGCTTGATGAATGGTTTGTACCGGCCACCACAGATACTTATCAGGGAAAAGATCAGGCTGATTTTGTCAAAGGCATTGCGTCATCCAATAAAGGTGTAATAGACGCTTTTAACAGCATAATCCGGGAAGGGAAAATCCGCGTTACCTATGTGCCTGGTAACCACGATTTAACCATCAATGCTGCCCATGTCGAAAGCATTCTTCCGGGAATAAACCAGGCACGGGATGCAGAACTGGGTTTAGGTACCTATTCCCCGGCCGACTGCCCAAAAATAGCCATTGAACATGGCCACCGCTACAATTTCTTTTGTGCGCCTGACCCAATTTCAAATCAGGATATTGCGCCGGGTACCATCCTGCCTCCCAGATACTTTTATACGAGAATAGCGGCCCTTCATGTCATGCAAAAACCTGCAACTCCCGGAGACACACCCCCGGTTGTCACACAAAACAGCTCGGGAGATGCAAGCCAGTTATTGCTGTTTACCTATTGGTACATCTGGAATAATGCATTAAAAACTTTTACCATTGCTAATAAATTCGACGAAAAGATCATCGTCACCAATATCAATGGATTCACCGGAGCCTATTCCGTAAACGATATTCTCCCCTATCAGACAACTCCGGGCGGATTAATCGATGTTAATCTCTATAAGGGGATTCAGGATACCTGGGACCAAAGACAGTTGCTGAATCATGTGGCAGTCAATATTCCTGTCAGTCAGGCTATTGTAAACGCCGCCAAATCAAGCGAGTCGGAAGATCAGGCTAAGGTTCAGTACTTTTTAAATCCGGATTCTGATAAACGAATTGTCATCTTCGGACATACCCATGTGGCAACAATAAGCTTTTCAGATAATCATAAGGGTCAAAAATCAATCTATGCGAATTCCGGAACCTGGATCGATCATAATACGGTAGGTACCACCACTATGAATTTTGTAGTGGTAACCCCGCAGAATACGGATGCTTCCTCACAAACCTTTGTAAAGCTTTACAATTTTGAAAATCAAGTGATCACTCTAATGTCTAAGGACTCATTGCGATACTAGAAGCTGCTGCATGGAAACGATAGAATCACTGGATTCTTTGAGTTTTGACTCTCTATTTACGGCCTTTAACGAGGCATTTTGCGATTATGAGATGCAGGTTAACCACGACGAGCTGAGGGTGATGTTAAGTCGCCGGGGGTTCGATCCCTCGCTATCGTTCGGGCTTTTTGACAATGGCAGGCTTGTCGCCTTTACACTGAACGGAATTGGAGAGTACAACGGGAAGAAAACGGCATACGATACCGGCACCGGAACGATCAAAGCCTATCGGGGCCGAGGGTTTGCCAGCAGAATATTTACGGAATCGATTCCCAGTCTGAAAGATGCGGGCGTATCGCAATACTTACTGGAGGTGTTACAGCACAATGCCCGGGCGGTTTCGGTTTACCGGAAGCTGGGCTTCGGGATAACCCGTGAGTTTAACTACTTTCTCCAGTCAGGGACGTTGGTAACAATTCCTTCTAAAACCTTACCGGCCTCCTATCGAATTGCAGAAGTCAGTATGGCGCTAAGAGATAAATTTACTGGTTTTTGGGAATTTACTCCCTCCTGGCAAAATGGATTTGAATCTATTCTTAGGAGGAGAGACGATTTCATAATCATCGGGGCTTTTTGTCAGGAAGAGATTGCCGGGTACTGCATTTTCGAACCTGGATCGGGCGACATTACGCAAATAGCGGTTAGCCGGGAGCACCGGAGAAAAGGGATTGCCTCGTTGCTGCTTGGTGAAGCGCTGAAGCACAACCGACACAGCTCAGTGAAGGCTGTTAATACGGAGGTCTCCTGCGAAAGCATCACTGCCTTTCTGAATGCATGCGGTATTCCACTGAAAGGCAAACAATTTGAGATGATAAAAAGATGGAGATAAAGGGCATAACACCGAAGCAATTATGGGCAAAGCAGCAGATCTCCGGCTGTGATGTAGACTACCGGCTTTGGAAAGAAAAGAGGAGTAGCCTGATGAAGATGTCAGAATTAACACAGAGCTGTTTATTCACCGTAGATGCATTCAGGTGCCGGTATGATTTTGCCTCCGACCGGTTCAAGGATCTTTTCGGGTATAATCCTGTCAGGATAAGGAGCATTGCGGATTAGGGTGATTTTCTGGAAGAGAGGGTTCATCCCGATGACTATAGCCAGCTGATTGATGAAATGCAGGATTATTCATCTGTTCAGTACCAGTAATTGCCAAACTTTTCCATTGCCGAATGACTATTTCAGGTGATGCAAACCAATCGGTCAATCCTGATGGTTCTTCAACAGCTGCAATGATTCAGGAGGCGTTGGCACTGGCACTGGTAGATGAGTACAACTACCACACAGAAACAGATCGCATTATGCTTTATGTAGCAACAACCAGGGTGAGGCATCGATTATCTTTGACTTTCTATGGCAAACCGGCGCTCTTTTTGAAAAAGGTTTTTGAAAAACAGGTAGCTTTACCGATCCAAAGTTCATAGATGGAACAAACAGATTAATTTTGAACACTTTGCGGTTGACAACAATGATAGAAAAGTATATTGAACACATAAACCCGAAAAATGAAAAGATTATTTCTCCTTTTGTTGCCGGTGATCCTCGGAACGTTAACCGTTGCCGGGCAGACTGGTTCAGGTAAGATCGATCAATGGCTGGTTGCCGGGGCCTTCACATCGGGTCAGACAAAGGATTTGCTGGGAACTCCGTTTATCGATGAAGCCGCAGCGGCTCCGGCAGATGGGGAAAAGGCCGGTGAGGTCAGTTGGAAAAAGCTGAGCACGCCGTTCATCGATTTTACTAAACAAGGTTACTCAACCACCTCCAAATGTGCGGGTTATGCTTTTACTTATATTCATTCGGAGTCGGACCGGCTGGCCGTTTTGATGTTTGGTTCTGACGACGGCGCCATGATCTGGCTCAACGGGGCCAGAGTTTTGGAACAACTGGTCAAGAGATCTTTTGTGGAGAATCAGGACATGGTACCCATTCAGCTTGCCAAAGGATGGAACCGATTGCTGATCAAGGTTGATCAGGGTGGAGGCGACTGGGCCATGGCCTGTTCCATATCTGCCGATGGCATCAGGATCAGCAACGCTCGCCCGGCATCGGAGAGTTTGGCAAAAAGCCTGGAGGCAGCCATCACCGGCATCGGAATCGCTAAAGTCAGTAAAGAGATGGCGACCCTGTCGATCACTATCAGTAATTATAGCCCGACTACGCTGAGGAATGTGCGTTGCGAACTCATGGGGAACACCGTTTCGGCATCCGGGAAAACAGGTTCGAAAATAGTCGCCGGAACCACATTGAAAACCTTGAATTCCAAAGCATCCGCCATGATCAGTCTGGATGTGCCGCTCTATGATTTATGCGGATTTCTGAGCAAAGGCGGCGCATTGGTGAAAATCAACAGTAAAGCCGGAACCAATGAAGTTCCCGTTGAATCTGAAACGGCCACTGAGTTACTGATGGCAGTTGTGACCTCGCCCCTGCTGGCAGATGCCGGGATGTTGAAATCAGCCTCATCGATCACGTCGGCCATCTCGGTATATGGAATAACCGGGGACCTTACAGCGCCAACAAAATCGGGACTTGAAAAGATTGCCGCTCACCGCATATCTGACGTAAAACCCATTCTGAATGAGATCGCCGCCGGTGTCATTGCCGGTGTTCCGGATCTGAGGAGCGACAGCATTTACGTTATCGGTCATGCCCACATGGACATGAACTGGTTGTGGCCTTATACTGAAAGTGTGAAAATGTTTCACGACAATTTCCGTCAGGTGATTGCATTTATGGAGCAGTTCCCCGATTACCGGATGTTGCAGAGCCAGGCCACGATCTATAAACATGTCGAGCTGGCTGATCCGCCGCTTTTTGAAAAAGTAAAAAAACAGGTTGCCGAGGGCCGGTTTGAGCTGGCTGGCGGTATGTGGACCGAAGGAGACGGCAACCTCACAGGCGGGGAAGCCATCTGTCGCTCCTTATTGCTGGGTCAGCGTTACTTTCTCGACAAGTTCGGCAAAACTGCCCATATCGGGTGGTTGCCCGACAATTTCGGCCATATCTCGCAGTTTCCGCAGATGCTGAAGCTCTCGGGTATGGATTACTACTATTTTTTCAGATGTGCCCCGTATACCGGGTCGTTCTGGTGGGTTGGTCCCGACTCCTCAAAGGTTCTCTGTTACACCAACGATACCTACAACGGCGAAATTCATAAAGAGCTTAAGGACAATATTAACCGATTTGCCCCGGTCACCCGTAAATTGCTGCATCCCACCGGGATTGGTGATCACGGGGGCGGTCCGACCCTGAAAAATATCGAGCTGATTCACCAGCTTGATGCCACGCCGAAGTATCCATCAGTCAAGTTCGCCAGTGTTGAAAATTTCTTCAAAACGATTGCAAAACTGCCGGTTACCCTGCCTGTTCACCGGGGTGAGATGCAGTATATCTTTGAAGGATGCTACACCTCGGTTGCCGAGATCAAGGAGAATACCCGCAAAAGCGAACAATCGCTGTATTCCGCCGAATTTCTGTCGAGTCTCCGGTGGATCAACGGCGGCACTTATCCTGCCAAAGAGTTTAAGGATCTATGGGAAACTGTGGCATTCAATCAGTTCCACGATATTTTGCCGGGATCGGCCATTTACGAAAGTTACCAGGATGCTGTTGCCGATCACAAGATGGTTCAGAAAAAAGCCAATTCGATTTTCGAAACGGATTTCCGTAAATTTTCGGATGAGATTGCTTTTAAACCGGGCGCCGGTCAACCCATTGTTGCGCTCAACATGCAACCCAGAGGCGGCAAGGTTTTAGTGCAGGCCGATGTTTTTTCGCATGAAAAACCAGCCACAGCCACACTCACTTCATGGACAGATTATTATGACTATGACCAGGTTACACCTGCCGATGGAAATGCCGTAGCCACGATGATGGTTCGTGATGGTTCAGGCAGGGCATACCCAGCCCAGATCATCGGGGGTCGTGTATTTCCTCCCGGATATCGTTCGACCATTGAATTTGTGGTTGACAGCATGCCGGCCGGCGGTTACCGGACTTTTTACGTGGATGCCCAAAAATCGGGGTCATCGGTCGAACAGATTCCTGAAAAAGAGGGAGTTTTCGAAACCGATTGGTTCAAAGTCAGTCTGGATATGAAGACTGGAGATATTATCGGGTTATTGGATAAACGAACCGGAAAGGAGTATGTCTCTGCCAATGGCCGGCTGAACCAGCTTCGTATCTGGATGGAAGCCCCCAACGGGATGAGCGCCTGGACAATCGGCAAATACGTAGGTATCTTTGATGTAACCGATGTGGTCAGTGTATCGGTCATCGAAAAAGGACCGGTGCGGGCAACCATTGAGGTTATCAAAAAATGGGGCAAATCGAAATTCATCCAGCGCACATATATATACAAAAGCTATCCGCGTATCGATTTCGATTTGGAGGCTCATTGGTTTGAAACCGGCGACGGGGTCAATCCCGCTCCATTCCTGAAGACCACTTTTGATCTGGCCATCGAAAGCCCGGTTTTCAACAGCCAGGTACCTTTCGATGTGGTCAGCCGGTCGGTAAAGGGACAGGAAGTTCCTGCCCAGCAGTGGGTGGATGTCTCCGACGGTAAAAATGGCATAGCCTTGCTGAACCGTACAAAATTCGGCCACTCCTTTGAGGACGGTCAATTAAGGCTATCATTATTACGCGCTTCCTATTATCCGGATATTTACCCTAATATGGGGATTAACCATATTCAGTATTCGCTGTATCCACATGCCGGTGACTGGACCAACGGAGTTTGGGCCGAAGGGGAGAATTTCAATGTTCCGGTATACGCGGCAGAACCGCCTTCGCTGGCTCTGTCATTCAAAACAGACCGAACTATATCTGACAATTCCTTTTGGAAATTTGACTTAAGCGCATCGCCTCCACCCCAGTTAG
>JAQWAJ010000057.1 GCA_028707745.1 Bacteroidales bacterium
TGGGGTATTACGGCACAGTAATGCCGGCTGTTATTAAACGGAATATCCTGGAGAATCCTTCGTGGTATACTTCCTATACTCCCTATCAGGCTGAGATTTCCCAAGGCCGGTTGGAAGCTTTGCTGAATTTCCAGACCTTAGTGATGGAGCTGACTGCCATGCCATTGGCAAATGCTTCCCTGTTGGATGAAGCCACTGCTGCTGCCGAAGCCATGATTATGATGTACAATGCCCGTACACGCGAGCTGGTTAAACGTGAAGCCAATGTACTGTGGGTGGATGAAAACATCTTTCCACAGACTCTTGCCGTGATTCAGACCCGTGCATTGCCACTCGGCATCAAGGTTGAAGTTTGCAAAGCCAGCAGGACACAACTAAATGATAAAGTTTTCGGAATTATTGTCCAATATCCGGCCGGAGACGGCAAGGCGCTGATCTATAGACAGACAGTTGAGCAAATTCATAAACTTGGAGGGCTTTATACTGCAGTTTGTGATCTTTTCTCACTGGTGCTGCTGACCCCT
Source organism: Bacteroidales bacterium (assembly GCA_028707745.1). Lineage (GTDB taxonomy): Bacteria > Bacteroidota > Bacteroidia > Bacteroidales > UBA12481 > UBA12481. The sequence continues at coordinate 525 of JAQWAJ010000057.1, forward strand.
CCTGGTGAATGGGGAGCCGACATTGTTCTGGGTAGCACCCAGCGGTTCGGAATTCCGATGGGATTTGGCGGACCGCACGCAGCATTTTTTGCTACCCGCGAAGAGCTGAAAAGGAATATGCCCGGAAGAATAATCGGTGTGTCTGTTGATATGCATGGAAACAAAGCACTCAGGATGGCACTTCAGACTCGTGAACAGCACATTAAACGTGAGAAGGCAACATCAAATATCTGCACATCACAGGCACTTTTGGCCACCATGGCTGGCATGTATGCGGTATACCACGGTTCTGAAGGATTGCTGGAGATCGCCGGCAAAATTCACAGGGCGGCTCATACCCTCGAACTCGAACTGAAAAAATACGGTTATGTTCAGGAAAATAAAGACTATTTCGATACCCTGAGGATCGTTCTTCCTGAAGAGGTTACCCTCAAACGCTTCAAAACCGTTGCATTGAAGCATCATTTCAATTTCCGCTATTTCGAAGATGAAACAATCGGTTTATCGACTGACGAACTGACGGATATCGCCGAAGTGAACCAGATTCTCGGAATTTTCGCAGAAGCTGCGGGGAAAAAGAGTGAATCCGTATTTGAACTGGTTGACTCTGCCGGATTTGACCCTGAATTTGCCCGGACCACCGATTTTTTGAATGAATCATGCTTCAATACGTATCAGTCGGAAACCGAGATGATGCGGTATATCAAAAAACTGGAACGCCGTGATATCTCTTTAACTCATTCCATGATACCCCTTGGATCGTGCACTATGAAGCTCAATCCGGCAAACTCCATGTTTGCTTTTTCTTCCGATGAGTTTGCTTCGATGCATCCGTTTGTGCCTGCCGATCAGGCCGAAGGTTATGCCCAGTTGATTCAGGAATTGGGAGATGCCCTTTGCGAGATCACTGGTTTTGCTGCAGTGTCATTTCAACCAAATTCTGGAGCTTCAGGCGAATATGCTGGCCTGATGGTCATTCGCGGCTATCACCATAGTCGAGGTGAAGATCACCGGAATGTTATCCTGATTCCGGCCTCGGCCCACGGAACCAACCCTGCCAGCGCCGTTATGGCAGGATATAAGGTTATCGTGGTGAAATGTGATGACCAGGGTAACGTTGATATTGATGACCTGAAGATGAAATCTGCTGAAAATCAGGCTAATCTAGCTGGTTTTATGATCACCTATCCTTCGACTCACGGTGTTTTTGAAGCTGCGATCAAAACCATGGCAGAGATCATTCACTCCTATGGAGCATTGGTCTATATGGATGGTGCAAATATGAATGCCCAGGTAGGCCTGACGCAACCGGCTCTCATCGGGGCTGACGTTTGTCACCTTAATCTGCATAAAACCTTTGCTGTTCCGCATGGCGGAGGTGGACCGGGTGTTGGCCCGATCTGTGTGGCAAAACATTTGGTTGATTTTCTACCTTCACATCCTGTTGTGAAAATTGGCGGAGAACAAGGAAAGACAGTTTCTGCTGCTCCGTATGGAAGTGCACTGGTACTGACTATTTCTCATGCCTATGTTCAAATGCTCGGAGGCGAAGGCCTGAAAAATGCAACCGAAATGGCTATCCTGAATGCCAATTATCTGGTTGCCTGTTTAAAAGGCTATTACGATGTGCTTTATACAGGAGCCAACGAGCGGGTAGCACATGAGTGTATTCTTGATTGCCGAAATCTGAAAACACAAACCGGTATTGAAACCGGTGACATTGCCCGTCGTCTGATGGACTATGGTTTCCATGCACCTACACTGTCGTTCCCGGTTCATGAAACCCTCATGATCGAGCCTACTGAAAGTGAATCAAAACAGGAAATTGACCGTTTTGCAGAATCCCTGATTTCCATTCATTTCGAAATTAGTGATGTGGAGATGGGAATTACCGATGCAGACAATAATGTTCTGAAAAATGCACCGCACACTGCGGTTCATATTGGTGATGACACCTGGACACATCCGTACGGAAGACTCAAGGCCGCATTCCCGCTGCCCTGGATAGCTGAGAATAAATTCTGGCCTTATGTAGGTAAAATTGATAACGCCTATGGCGATCGGAATCTGATGTGCTCCTGCAAAGGGTTAGAGGAAGAGTAGGACAATTAGAGATGCCAACTTAATCAGAGATGCCAACTTTTCCTCAAGTTGGCATCTCTATTAAATTGGGCATTTCTAATAAATGAAAAAGGCTTATTGCCTGGTCATGTTTATCTGAAAGCACCACTCAACACGAGGGAAATTAAGGCAATAATAGAGTCTCATGCTCTGCGTATTATTGACGTGATACATGAACGATCGGTCGTTGTTATCGGGCATCCAACCGTTGGTTGTCCATCTGTGGGTTTGAACCAGGCGGATGTCGATATCCTGGCGGTTATTTGGTTCAAAGTAGCCCTTCATGGACATAGGATCGTTCTGGCCAGTCAAAATTTGCTTGAATTCGAGCGTGACAAATCCTTCTGCGGTAATTTCAGCGTTGATCCTCATCAGTCCGGATCCGAAATCGATCGGTGAGCTGGTCCAGCTGCCGATATAGGGAGCTGAGGCTACAGCAATGTTGACCGTGAAGGTTTTGGTGCTTCCATCCTCGGCAGTAACAGTGTAGATAACAGGCCCGGTAAAATTTGTGACAACACCGGGTTCAGGGCTGATGGTAGCCCGTGGCGATATTTCAATCGTAGGAATCAGTTGGGAGGTATTAACGCCGAATGATACCTCTGTAAAAATATTTGTCCCTTCTATATCTCCAATATAGTTTCGTTCCAGCTGGGCATTTTTGCTGGCATCAAAAATGAAGGCAAGTATCTCCTTTTTGCTGGACAATTCTTCCTTTTGGCAGGAAGACACAAATGCTGCTCCTAACATGAGGAACAGGGCCAGAAATGTAGATTTTCTAACCATGGCTGAATATTTTAGTAATTGGAGCTACTCTTGCATTGCATCCCTGATCAGGATGCCAAAAAGCTCATTGAGGCTCAGGCCGACAATAGAGGCCTGTTTGGGGACAATACTGTGCGGAGACATTCCCGGTATGGTGTTCACTTCGAGGAACCAAGGGGTCTTGTCAACCAGGATATAGTCCATTCGTACTACTCCCCGGCAATCTAATAAATCATAGATCAATAATGACTGGTCTTTTACTGACCGTGCAACCTCCGCAGAGATACGTGCAGGCGTAATTTCGTCTGACAATCCGGGGGTGTACTTGGCTTCGTAATCGAAAAATTCCTTTTTACTGACAATCTCAGTAATGGGAAAGACATCTCTTGCTTCTGCGGTTTTAAAAAGGCCACAGGTAACTTCAGTTCCGGCCAGAAGCTTCTCAACGATAGCTTCCCGGTCTTCACTTAAGGCCCGTTCAAGGGCAGGCATGATTTCGTCTGAATGAATTACCCTCGAGGTTCCGCAACTGGATCCTCCGCTGTTTGGTTTGATGAAGCAGGGTAATCCTATGGTTTTAATAATATTGTTAATATTAATGGGTTGTCCTTTTTTGATCAGCATCGAAGGAGAAACATTGATGCCGCATTGTTTCAGATACTGGTTGCAGTAGTACTTACTGAATGTCAGGGCACCAATGAATGAACGACATCCGGTATAAGGTATTCCGATAAGCTCAAAATAGGCGGGTAATATTCCGTTTTCTCCAGGTGTGCCATGAATGGAATTAATAACGACATCAAAATGCTTGGCTTCACCATTAGGCTGCCAACTGAAATCGTTCCGGTTAATCGGATAAACAGATCCGTCTGAATCATGAACTTCCCATCCTTGTTGGGAAATTTCAACAACATGAGCGATATATTGAGCAGAGTCGAGGTTGTGCAGGATATTATAGGCACTTTGAAGAGAGATTTCATGTTCACCTGAGTCTCCGCCAGCAACGATTGCGATATTTAAAGGTTTCTGATTCATGATCTTAAACCGTTCGGTTTTTTCTTATATTCTCCGGTTGAATTTACGTTTTTTTACACCAAATTGTTACGTTAACGCTATAGTTCCTGAGTTCGTCCGGCAAGATAAATCCTCCATCTTCTGATCACTTCGGCCATATCCTCCGGCAGCTCCGAATCGAACTGCATCCAGACTTTAGTCTCGGGATGTGTAAACCCCAGTTCCTTAGCGTGTAAAGCCTGACGCGGCAGCACCTTGAAACAATTATCAATAAACTGTTTGTATTTGGTAAAAGTGGTTCCCTTGAGAATCAGGTTGCCTCCGTAATCGGCATCATTGAACAAAGGGTGCCCGATATGTTTCATGTGAACCCGAATCTGATGGGTACGGCCGGTTTCAAGCCGGCATTCAATCAGGGATATATATCCAAGATCTTCCAAAACCCGGTAGTGCGTGACGGCTCTCTTTCCCTGAGTTTCATCGGCCATTACCGTGTTGATCTGACGGTTTTTCGGACTCCGGCCTATCGGGGCATCGATGGTGCCTTCCGCTTCTTTCGGAACACCCCAAACGAGTGCCTGATAAACCCGATGGGAAGTTTTATCATAAAACTGTTTGCCGAGGAATGATTTGGCCTTTTCCGTCTTGGCTATAACAAGCAACCCTGAAGTGTCCTTATCGATCCGGTGAACCAGCCCGGCGCGGATATCTTCCTGCGTAAACATCTGAAGTTCCCGGTAACGGTAGGCCAGGGCATGTACCAGTGTGCCGGTATAATTTCCATGTGCGGGATGAACCACCATGCCGGGTTTTTTATTGATGACCAATAACGAATCATCTTCATACACCACATCCAGTGGAATATCCTCCGGGATCAACTCAAATTCTTTCCGGGGAAAGGTGAGCATGATGACAATAACGTCGCCGGGTTTTACCTTGTAATTGGCCTTAACGGGTTTATCATTGACAAAGATGCAACCGGCATCGGCAGCATCTTTTATTTTTGTCCGGGATGTATCCTGTAACCGGTCTATCAGAAACCGGTCGATCCGAAGGAGAGCCTGACCGGGATCGGCCACAAACCTGAAATGCTCGAATAATTCCTTGTTCTCTTCTACCTCATCGAGGTGTAACCACATTTTATTCATGAAGGATGATCAGTTTTTGCCGGATATTAATGCCGGAATTCGACTGAACACGGATCAGATAAATTCCATCAGGGAGATCAGAAACATTCATCTGGCAGTTTGACGCAGTTTTCTGCATCCTCCGGATAACGCTTCCACGTAAATCGGTCAGTGTAATCGTCATATTTTCAGCTTGATTGCTGCATTCAACCCGGATCCAGTCATTCGAAGGATTCGGAAATATTCTGACCGGATTGTTCAAGACGCCAGAGAGTTCCGACTGATCAATTCCAGATTTGCGTGATTTGTTCGAGAATACCGGCCTGATCATCAATCCCCCCTGAAGCTTGATCGCAGAAGGTTTCCAGGTCCCGCTGATGTTGTAAAACAAATCGCTTCGGTGGTCGTTCTGGCGGTCATATCCCACATTTAGAAAGTCGGTAGTGGTTTGGATCCAGCCCACATAATAGCTAGCGGGGACCAATTGAGCTGTATCGAGAATGACCCGCTGGAAAGCATTAATCCCATCATAAACGGCAACGACTCCGCTTTGCGAATAGATCAGTTCGCCGGGTTGATTGCCGTCATCAGTCCAGATGCCCAGGGTGAAATATTTCCGGCCTGCGTTGGAAAAACTCTGATTGAAACAGATATCGATCGCCGATAAAGAATCTACCGTACTCAGCGTTTTAAACCGGTAGGCAATTTTCCCGTTTTTGGTTCCCTCTCCGGATAAACCGTAACCGGCTTCTGATGAGCCATCGTCATACGCATAATAATCGGCAAATTTTTGCCGCGAAACGACTTTATCATTGCCGGGTATCTGGTCGGGAACGGTCTGGTTCATATCGAGCGACACTTCAAACAGTGCAGAGTCGCGTTCGCTGCTGGTGAAACCGTAATTAAATGCGGCATCATAGGTAAGTGATTCATAAGCTTTAATCTCATCCGACTGGTAATCCTTTTCAAAACCGGTTCCGGGGACCCAAACCGAATGAATCTTTAACACCGGAGAATAGGCCCTTTTATCAGAAGATAAATTGTGCAGATTTATTTCAAAAATGGCTTTGACAGCGGAAATGCCGGCGGTTCTGAAATGTTCCCAGGGTATAGCGGTGTAATTCTGCAAAAGAGGTTCTACCTGTTTGACCAGGGATGCGTCCTCCATGATGGTGTCGTTATAATGCCGGTAGTTGTTGAGGTAAACATAATCGATATTCCAATGGTCGGCATTGACTTTCAGGCTTGCATCCGGCGATGGGGAGAGTGAGGCGTAGTTGCGAAAGCGGAATCGGAACCCCTTTTGAAGATATTTTGAATCGGAAATGTTGATCATCACGATTTTAAAATCGTGGGAACTGGTTCCCGGAGTGCTCCAAACGTGCGACCAGCGCTGGCTATGCGGTGCATAAAATTCCACAATCAGGGAGTCACTTTCTTCGGGTGCGTCACCATATCCTTGTGGCTGGTAAAAAAAGCTCAGATAAACAGTTGTATCCTGCGGAAGAAACAAATCAACCGGTCTGGAGGTAAGGGCATCAGCCAGAAATGATTCAACCGTAGCTTTGCTGTAAATCATTCCTGTTGAGTCGATTGCGTCAAGCGTGGCCACTCCGTATGTCGGAGGGTTTATCGCAAATGAATTATTCAGATAAGCGCTATGGTCCCCCCAAAGAAGACTATCGGGATAGACGGAACCATTGCTGAAATCATCCAGAAAAGGTAACTTCAGTGTGTCAGTGGTCAAGGATTTGTAAGGAATTTCATGAGCCCTGTTTGTCAGTGCCGGATAGGCAGATACAGATATCAGCCTTTCTTGTGCCCGGAGGCTGCCCGCCAGGAAAAAGGCAAAAAATCCGACCAGGTATAAAATATGCTTGTTTTGCATGAAATCAATTTGGTTTTTGAGAAGTGCCATAATCTGTTGTGTCATTCACGATGAACGATGAATCCATTTGAGCGATCAGAAGGGAATCCACAGTCAGCCATACATCGATTGAAGATCCCAACCGGGCAGAACTGTTGATATCGGGTGGTTGCCTGAATATCTTTGCTTTTGCGCTGTCCTGGGCTGTTCTGACGGTTGCGTCGAACTGAGTGGCTCCCAGATTGAAATAGCTGTTTAAGGCAAGGATCCGGGCGGTTTCACGACCGATGTTCAACAGGTTAGGTACCGTTGAACTCTCCTCACTGAGACCTTCACCTACCACGAGCGTTATACCCGCGCCTTTTTCAATTTGAGCTCCCTCGGTAATCTGTTTTCCTTTATATTTTTGCCCAAGCACATAGGTTGGAGCGAAATGCGGTATGTATTCGACATGCGCAATATGTAAACCGGCAACCGATAGTACCCTTTCTGCCTGACGATAAGGCATGTCAAAGGCTTTTGGCATGCTGATCATCTGAGGGAACCATGAATTGGTGATCAGAAAGATTTTACGGTTTTTCTTGATGCCGGAACCCGGTTCCGGGTATTGATCGAGAACGGCACCACGCTGGATTTTATCAACAAAATTAGAATCCTGTACCACCCATACGATTTGGTTTTGCGCACACAAACGATCAACCTGCTGAAGCGACATCCCGGTGAAATCGGGAACCCGGATGCTTTTACCATGATCGGTATAT
>JAQWAJ010000058.1 GCA_028707745.1 Bacteroidales bacterium
GCTAACCACCACTGTTTCTGATCTATTTTCAAGAAACCCCAGCCCTCAGGTTTTTGAATCAGACCCGGTTCGCAAGGTAATCATCGAAATCTCTTCAAAAAGGCTGGGCGCTACGGCAGTTCTGGATGAATCGGGTAAGATCACGGGAATCGTCACTGACGGGGACCTGCGCCGGATGATGGAGAAATACGATGACACCAAACCCTTGATCGCCAAAGATATCATGTCGCACAATCCCAAAAACATCTCTCCCGACGAGCTGGCCACAAACGCTCTGGAAACCATGCGTCACAACAGCATCACCCAGTTACTGGTTGTCAGGGATGGTAAATATCTCGGTGTTATTCATATTCACGACATCCTTCGCGAAGGGATCATCTAAACAGCATGAAATTATATACCAAAGACCTGGTTAAAAAATACCGTCAGCGCACTGTAGTCAATCACGTATCCGTTGAGGTAGAACAGGGAGAGATCGTTGGACTCCTCGGCCCGAACGGTGCCGGTAAAACCACCACCTTCTACATGATCGTCGGGTTGATCCGTCCGAATGACGGGCAAATTTTCCTTGACGAGGAGGATATCACCTTTGAGCCCGTGTACAAGCGGGCCCGTAAGGGGCTGGGATACCTGGCGCAGGAGCCGTCCATCTTCCGTAATATGACGGTGGAAGATAACGTACTCTCGGTGCTGGAAATGACCCATCTTCCGAAAGCCGAGCAACGGGAGCGGGCCGAAGCGCTCATCCAGGAGTTTGGTTTGGATAAGATCCGAAGGAACAAGGGCGTACAGCTCAGCGGAGGAGAACGCAGGCGGACCGAGATTGCCCGGGCGTTGGCCCTGAATCCGGCCTTTGTGCTGCTCGATGAACCTTTTGCCGGCGTCGACCCGATTGCGGTAGAGGATATCCAGTCCATCGTTTCTAAACTGAAGGAAAAAAATATCGGGGTCATCATCACCGACCATAACGTACATGAAACACTGACCATCACCGACCGTGCATACCTCCTGTTCGAAGGAAGCATTCTGAAGTCGGGAACAGCTGAGGAATTATCTCAGGATGAGCAGGTAAGAAGAGTTTATCTCGGGCAAAACTTTGAACTGAGAAGATAGCCCCGCCAAACAGGCAGTTGCACTTCGTTTTCAAAAAAACACTATCTTTGCCCCACTTTTGCGGGTGTGTCGAAATTGGTAGACGAGCCAGACTTAGGATCTGGTGCCGAAAGGCGTGAGGGTTCGAGTCCCCCCATCCGCACTCTCATTTATACTTATCGTTTAGCTTTAGTTTGATATGAATATTAGCAGAGAGAACCTTGATGATCTGAATGCCGTAATCCGGGTAGTGTTTGAACCGTCTGATTACCAGCCGAAAGTTGATGCCACACTGGCAGAATATCGTAAAAAAGCACGTTTCGATGGTTTCAGACCCGGAAAAGTACCGCCATCCCTCGTCAAAAAGATGTACGGCAAAAGCATCCAGGCTGATGAAATTCAGCAACTCCTTTCCGATACCCTCAATAAATATATCCAGGAAAATAATCTGAAGATCTTAGGCGAACCCCTGCCGGATGTCAATAGTCCGGATATCGACTGGGATACTCAGGAAACATTTGAATTCCTGTTCGATATCGCCCTGTCACCCGACATCCAGCTGAAACTCAGTGAAAAGGAGATGGTTAACACTTACAAAATCACCGTTTCGCCGGAGATGATCGACAAACAAATCGAGGATTACGCCCGCCGGTTCGGCTCTCTACAGCCCGCTGAAACCATATCCGAAGAGGATGTGGTCAAAGGCGACCTGTGCCAGCTGGGCAGCGTTGAAGGTGGCGACGATCAGTCGATCCACTCACACGGCACCATGATCTATGTGAGGACCATCGGTGACGATCAGGTAAAAAAACAGTTCCTCGGAGCCAAGGTCGGTGATCAGTTAACCTTCAATCCGAAAGTTGCTTTCCCGAACGAAACCGACAGGGCCAGTCTCCTGAAAGTCAAAAAGGAAGAACTGGAAAATATCAACACCGATTTCGAATTCTCGATCAGCGAGGTTTCCCGCTTCGCTCCTGCTGAGATCGATCAGAGCCTGTTCGATAAAACTTATGGCGAAGGCGCTGTTGACTCGATCGAAGCTTTCCGTACCCGCATTGCTGAAGATCTGGAACGCCAGGTATCCCGCGAAAGCAAATATAAATTCCACCTCGACGCTCAGGCAAAACTCATGGATGGCACTGAGGTTCCTCTCCCTGAAGAGTTCCTGAAGAGATGGATGATGCTGACATCCAAAAACAATGAGCTGACCCGCGAACAACTCGATAATGATTTCCCGGCATTTGCCCACGATCTGAAATGGAGAATGATCAAAAACACGATCATCGCAGATCAGAAACTCGAAGCCACTGAAGAGGAAATCCGCGAACAGGCAATCTGGGCCGCTCAGTCACGTTATTTCCAATATGGAATTTATGATGCACCGCCGGAACAACTTTTCCAACTCGCCGATGTTCTACTGAAAAATGAAGAGGAAAAGAACCGCATCGCGGATGTCATTCTCGAAAATAAAGTCATCGATTATGTTTCAACCAAGTTCGGACTTGTTGAACAGGAGATAAGTCTGGATGATTTTAATAAAATGATGGATGAAAACAAAAAGTGAATTCAGCAAATATGCCACAGGTCACCTGGGCATAAGCAGTCTGAACCTGGAGAGGTACCAGTCAATCTATAACTATTACGTCTCCCCCACTGTCATTGAAGAACGTCAGCTGAACGTCGCACAGATGGATGTTTTTTCGCGACTGATGATGGACCGGATCATCTTTCTAGGCACTCCGATTGATGATGATGTTGCCAACATCATCGAGGGCCAGCTGCTGTTCCTCGAATCTGCCGACCCCAGGAAGGATATCATCATCTATTTCAATACGCCCGGTGGCATGGTCCATTCAGGATTAGGCATCTATGACACCATGCAATATATCAATCCCGATATCATTACCATCTGCACCGGCATGGCAGCCTCGATGGGCGCCGTGTTACTGGCCGGAGGCACCAAAGGTAAACGGTCGGCCCTGAAACACTCACGGGTGATGATTCATCAGCCGCTCGGAGGAGCACAGGGGCAGGCATCCGATATCGAGATTCAGGTAAAGGAACTCCAGAAACTGAAGAAGGAGCTCTATGAAATCCTTGCTCATCACACCGGCAATTCGTTCAAGAAAATCGAAAAAGATTCTGACCGGAATTTCTGGATGACGGCTCAGGAAGCCAAAGAGTATGGCATGATTGACGAAGTGATGATTCGTACCGATAAATAACAGACTGTGTCAAAACCAACGTCAGGAAAAACGGACAGATGCTCATTCTGCGGCCGAACCAAGGAAGAAGTTAATCTCCTGATAGCAGGAGTTTCGGGCCACATTTGCGATGCCTGCATCGATCAGGCCTATACCATTATCAAGGAAGAGCTGAAGCCCGTGCAAAAGCCCTTCGATCTGGAAGATCTTGACGTAAAAACCCCGATCGAGATCAAGGAATTCCTGGATCAATATGTAATCGGACAGGATGATGCCAAAAAGGTTCTTTCTGTTGCCGTTTACAATCATTATAAAAGATTGGGACAGCAGGATACCCGGAACGAAGTGGAGATCGAAAAATCCAACATCATTCTGGTTGGTGAAACCGGAACCGGTAAAACATTGCTGGCTAAAACGATAGCCAAAATGCTCAATGTCCCCTTCACGATCGTTGATGCAACCGTTCTCACTGAAGCCGGCTATGTTGGGGAAGACATCGAAAGTCTGCTCACCCGGCTGCTGCAGGCTGCCGATTATGATGTAAAGGCGGCAGAGCGGGGCATTGTTTTTATCGATGAAATTGACAAGATCGCCCGTAAAAGCGATAACCCCTCGATAACCCGGGATGTATCGGGAGAGGGCGTTCAACAGGGTCTGCTGAAACTGCTCGAAGGAGCCATTGTGAATGTTCCTCCGCAGGGGGGCCGCAAGCACCCTGAGCAGAAGATGATCCCCGTTGACACCAAACATATCTTGTTTATTGCCGGAGGTGCATTCGACGGTATCGAAAGAAAGATTGCCCAACGGCTGAACACCAAGGTCATTGGCTACGGAGCACAAAAAAAAGCGGATGAGATCGACCGCAACAACCTGATCCAATATGTTGCCCCGCAGGATCTGAAAGCATTCGGCATGATTCCGGAAATTGTAGGTCGCCTTCCGGTGATCGCTCACCTGAATCCGCTCGACCGCGATGCACTGCGCCAGATTCTGACGGAACCCAAGAATTCCATCATCAAACAGTATTACAAGCTGTTTCAGATGGACCATATCAAGATTGTATTCGATCCCGATGTGCTGGATTACATCGTTTCGCTGGCTATCGATTTTAAACTGGGAGCCAGAGGATTGCGCTCCATCTGCGAGTCAATCATGATTGATGTGATGTATGAATCGCCGACTAAAAAACAGCCAAACATTCACATCACGAAAAGTTACGCTGAACAGAAGATCTCGAAAATCACGGCCAACCGTCTGAAAGCAGGCTAGCCTACCCTTTCATAAATCAGAAATGTAAATCCGGGATCACCTTCGGGGTGCTCTTCCCGAAACGACTCTTTCCATTCATCAGCGGAGAGTTCCGGAAACCATACATCTGCCTCGTAATCCTTGTCGACCACAGTCAGATAAACTTTTTGCGCCAGGGGTAAAAACTGCCGGTACACCATCCCACCCCCGATAATGAAGTTTTCGCTGCCTGGATCCATCTGATTAACAGCCTCTTCGATCGATCCCACACATACAGCACCCTCGAATTTATCCTCCGGATTATCGGAAATCACTATGTTGGTACGGCCCGGGAGCGGTTTTTTGGGAAGCGACATCCAGGTTCTTTTGCCCATGACCACCGGATGCCCGGAAGTATTTTTTTTGAACCATCTGAAATCTTCAGGGATATGCCATAACAACTGGTTATTCATCCCGATGGCCCAATTGCGGGCAACGGCTACTATAATGGATATGGGTTTACCCGGGGTGTTACTCATGCAGATATCAAAGCCTTAATGTGAGGATCGGGATTATACCCGATCAATTCAAAATCGTTGTATTCAAAATCAAGTACCTGCTGCTTATCCGGATTCAAAATCAACCGGGGAAGCGGTTTGGGCTCCCTGGTCAATTGGATCCTTGCCTGCTCGGCATGATTGAGATACAGATGTGCATCGCCGATAGTATGGATAAACTCGTGCGCGATCAATCCGGTTTCACGGGCAACCATCATCAGCAAAATGCTGTACGAGGCAATATTGAAAGGCACACCCAGAAAAATATCGGCACTTCGCTGATACAACTGGCACGAAAGCTTACCACCGGCCACATAAAACTGGAACAGAATATGGCAGGGAGGCAGGTTCATTTTATCGAGATCGGCCACGTTCCAGGCGCTCACAATGTGCCTTCTTGAATCCGGATTGTTGCGGATTGAACTGATCACATTTGTTATCTGGTCGATCGATTCGCCCTGATAGCCTGGCCATGATCGCCATTGATATCCATAGATGTGCCCCAGCCCTCCATCCGGATCGGCCCATTCATTCCAGATACGCACTCCGTTATCTGTCAGATATTTAGTATTGGTATCTCCTTTTAAAAACCATAACAATTCGTGGAGGATCGATTTCAGGTGCAACTTTTTGGTGGTCAGCAGAGGAAACCCGTCTTCCAGATTGAACCGCATCTGGTAGCCGAAGGTGCTCAGTGTTCCGGTACCCGTACGATCCTCTTTCCTGATCCCATTTTGTAGTGTATGATCAAGGAGCTCCAGATATTGCTTCATAATCTTTTATTTTTGGTCAGGAAAGCTGTTTTTATCTTCCTGCCTTCGCTTCATCTCATCACGGATTTGTGAAGCGGTTTCATAATCCTCGTTGGCGATAGCCTGGGCCAGCAACTCCTCCAATTCTGAAAGCGACTTGAGTTCAATGGAATCGGCATCTTCATCCAATTTATCCTCGATATCCTTTTCGTCATCTGCCTTGTCTTCGAGGATAATTCCGGCCTTTTCAATAATGCTCTCCGAAGTATAGATCGGGCATTTGAATCGAAGCGCCAGGGCAACCGCATCCGATGTGCGCGAATCGATCCTGGTGATCTCATCATCGTGTACAAAAACCAGTTCCGAGTAAAAAATGCCCTCTTCGAGCTTGTTGATCATAACCTCCTGAAGTTCAACGCCATACGCTCTCGAGAAGCTTAAAAAAAGATCATGGGTCAATGGTCGCGGAGGCTTAAGCTCTTCGAGAAAAAGCGCAATAGCCTGAGCTTCAAAGGCACCGATCATGATCGGAATTCTTTTTTTGCCCGACTCTTCTGCCAGAACCAAAGCGTAACTACCAGTCTGCGTCTGACTGAAAGTCAGACCCATAACCCGCAATTTCACTTTACTCTCCATGTTTCATCATTTTCCGTAAATGTATCAAATAAATATAAATCGATGACTTTGCAAAATATGAATATCTTTTCTACCTTTGCAGACCCAAATGGTATTTGAAATTTATATACACACGAGATGTACGCAATAGTTGACATAGCCGGACAGCAGTTCAAAGTGGTTAAAGACCAGAAAGTTTACGTTCACAGGTTGGACGCAACAGAAGGAGCTGACATGGAGTTTGCAAAGGTTTTGCTCATCGATAATGAAGGCAAGATTCAGGTCGGAAATCCGGTTGTGGAAGGCGCCAAAGTTGCAGCAAAAGTCCTTACGCATGTAAGAGGTGATAAAGTTCTCGTTTTCAAAAAGAAACGCAGAAAAGGATATCAGAAACTGAACGGTCACCGTCAGAACTTCACTCAGATACAAATTCAGGACATCGTTCTCGGTTAATCTTATAATACTCAGGATTATGGCACATAAGAAAGCATCAGGTAGCTCCCGTAACGGACGTGAATCAGAAAGCAAGAGGCTGGGAGTTAAAATATTCGGCGGACAGGTTGCTAAAGCAGGCAATATTCTGGTTCGCCAGCGCGGAACTCAGCACCACCCGGGATTGAATGTTGGCATGGGCAAAGACCATACCTTGTTCGCTCTCGAAGATGGTACCGTTACTTTCCAGCGTAAAAGAAACGATCGCTCATACGTTTCGATTCTTCCGGAGTCGAACGAGTAAGCGCTATCCGTTTTATTTAGGGATCTCCTGAATTATTCCGGTAACGGTATAGTTCAGGAGATTTCTTATTTTTGAGCCCAGCTAAACAACTGCTAAAATTTTCAAATTATGCTTTCCTTAAAGCTCATCCAGGAACAAGGCGATTTCGTCATCGAACGGCTGAAAGTCAAAAATTTTGATGCCACCAGGATTGTCGGACAAATACAGTTGGCCGATGAAAAAAGGCGTAACCTGCAGAACCAGATCGACAACCAGCTTTCCGAATTAAACAACCTGGCCAAACAGATCGGCCAGCTTTTTAAAGAAGGGAAAGCACAGGAAGCTGAAGTTGCCAAAAACAGGACCTTCGAAATCAAGGAACAGAACCGCATCCTGAAGGAGGAGCATACGACTGTTGAAGCCCAGCTGCAGGAACTCGTTGTTCAGCTCCCAAACCTTCCGCATGAGCTGGTGCCACGGGGCAAATCCGCCGACGATAATCTGGAAATCCGCAGGGGCGGCACCATCCCTGAGCCTGATAGTAACAGAAAAGCACACTGGGACCTGCTCGCCGGATCGGGGTTGATCGACTTTGAGCTTGGAGTTAAGCTGACCGGTGCCGGATTCCCTGTTTATCAAAGGGAAGCAGCCCGCCTTCAACGTGCATTGATCAATTTTTTCCTCGATCAGGGTCTAAAAGCCGGTTTCACGGAAATCCAGCCCCCGATTATGGTCAACGCAGATTCGGCCTATGGCACAGGACAGCTGCCCGATAAGGAAGCCCAGATGTATTGCTGCGAAACCGACGGATTGTATCTCATTCCTACGGCCGAAGTGCCTGTAACCAATATCTTCCGCGATCAGATTCTTTCGGCAGAACAGCTGCCGGTCAAGTATATGGCCTACACTCCCTGTTTCCGCCGTGAAGCGGGCTCCTGGGGCAGCCACGTGAGA
>JAQWAJ010000059.1 GCA_028707745.1 Bacteroidales bacterium
TTATTAATGCCGGAATGGTCTCGGAAATCACAGATCTTATTGCCTGGTAGTTCATTGCATAGAGTTGCCAATCGATTTTAGGTTTGTTGCCTAAAGTTGCTTCCGCTAAACCGGCGATGATAGAAACTTCACTTTTCAGATCGGTGGAAGCAGGCGAAAGGCAACCGCTCGAGAAGCCGATTTTCCCCATCGCGTCTTCAATTGAGACTTTCTGTCTGACTTCTGAGATCAGGTCTTCTTCTGAACGGGTCAGGCATGGCAGAATCAATGCCCGTTTGCCCGTGATCAGGTGGCTCCTGTTTAGTTTGGTTGAAATCATAACTGTGAGCCGGCAACGTTGGAGAGCCTCTTCAGTAAATGCCGTATCAGGGGCTGCAGAAGCCAGGTTCCCTCCGAGGGATATCAGGATTTTAGCCTTCTCTTCGGCCAGCGCAACAATTGCCGGAACAACGCTAAGCCCGGGTTTACGAGGGATTGGTACAGAGAATTTTTGTTCCATTGCATTCAGAAATGACTCAGGCATATTTTCCCCCACTCCGGCGGTTCGGATTCCCTGAACATTGCTATGCCCTCTTACCGGTAATGCACCGGATCCGGGCTTTCCGATATTTCCGCGCAACAAAAGCAGGTTTACTATTTCCCTTATTGTTTCAACCGAATTGAGATGATGGGTAATTCCAAGGCACCAGCTGGCAATCACATTCTCAGCTTTCATATAGATTTCAGCGGCCTGAATGATCTGAGCTTTTTCAACGCCACTGGCCGTAATGAGATCTTCCCAGGATGTTTCCTGAACGATGTTCCGGTAAGCTTCAAAACCACTGGTATGGCTCAGGATAAATTCATGATCAAGAACCCCGCCATTCAGATCCTCCTCTTCCAGGAGTGCCTTCGCCATTCCCCGGATGAATGCCATGTCGCCATTGCTACGAGGCTGAATGTAAAGATCAGCGAGTCTGGTTTGTTTTCCCAGATAAGACCCGGCCTCCTGAGGATCAGCGAACCCCATTAAACTGGCTTCAGGCATTGGATTGACTGCTACAATACGGCATCCAATGCGGGCTGCTTTCAGTAATGATGAAAGCATCCTGGGATGGTTGGATCCCGGATTATGTCCGAGGATAAAGATGGCATTGGCTTTTTGAAAATCGTCGAGAGTGACACTGGTTTTACCGCAACCCAGACTCATGGTGAGCGCTTTTCCGGATGGCTCATGGCATAGGTTTGCACTGTTAGGAAGGTTGTTTGTGCCAAGTGTTCGTGCAAACAACTGATAAAGGAATGCTGCTTCGATTGAGGTTCGTCCGGATGCGTAAAATACAGCTTCATTTGGGCTATTCAGGCTGTTCAGCTCTGCGGAAATGAGGTGAAATGCCACTTCCCAGGTTACGGGTTTGTAATGTGACTCATTTTCATCCAATAGCATGGGGTGGGTTAGACGGCCTTGTTGTTCAAGCCAGTGAGGAGACGTAAGACGAAGATCATGAACTGACCATCGTTGAAAAAAATCTGGATCAACCTGTTTGGTAGTAGCTTCAGAGCTAAGATTTTTAGCGCCACTTTCGCAAAATTCAAAATGTGATCGGTTACAGTCAGGATTGGGCCATGCACAACCCGGGCACTCAAAACCACCCTCCTGGTTAAAAGCATAGATAATTTTCCGGCTTCGGTTGATTCCTGTTTCCTTATAAAGATAACTGAGCGAGGATATCACCGAATCAACACCTCCTGCAAAGGTTTTCGGGCCATCAAAATTCAGCCCGATAGCTGCAGAAGCCTCTTTATCAAGATCCTCCGCTTTAATGGAACCAATCGATCGGATGATTTCACGGCCTAACGATTCCAGACCCGCCAGCCATGAAATCTTTTCCTTAAATCTTAATTCTTCTTCCGGATTTAATATAAAGCGGGTTAATCCTCCAGCAACAATAAGACTGATCAATGCAGGGGACTGGTAATCCGGGACTTCGTCGAGGAGGATGGCATTCCTGATTCTTTGATGAGCCTCGATGACTAATGGTAAATCGGGAGTATATAATTTTTGTTTTCGGGAAGTCAGGATGAGCTCTTTTTTCTTTCTGACCAGCAATCCTCTTGTTTCCATGGAATTCCAAACCATCCGGTGCAGAGTTGACCCGTGCGAGGCTACCAGGGCAAGAGCTTTTTCCAGAGGAATAGTTCCATCAAACATTTGCAAGCATCTGATGGTCTCATCTAAAGATAGATTTCCGGTTTCAACAGACTTCAGAACAGTGAGTTTTTCCCAATCGTCATTGATCAAACCTCTGAATGAGGCATCAAACAACAATGCTCCGGCCAGTGTGAGCCTGATTATGTTCTCCGGCACAGGATAGAGCCGGCCGGTTACCGGATCTACTGTTAACAGAACGAGCTGTTCGGCAAAGGTCAGTGTCATAGATTTGCTTGATGAATAATTATACATAACCTATTCCAAATGTAAAGATATTCAACTGAAATTTTCATTTGCCAATTTGGCTTCTGACATAATGGTCATTAGAATCCCTGATTAGAACTTGGTAAAGGCAATATTTTGTTGCATTTTTTATGAATCCGAACCGGAATTTGTTAATTTGGTTCGCTTCTAAAACCTGTGACCTATGAAATTTTCAGTATCCATTTTACAGATTTTCTGTATAGTTGTTCTTGGTTGTTCCCCATTTCAGTTAAGTGCACAAAACACCACCGGCCAACATGATTTTAACTCCTATTACAGCGGTAAAAACCTGGATTACCTGGCTTTTCCGATAGGTGGAATCGGAGCCGGGATGGTCTGTCTGGATGGTACTGGTGCCTGGTCAAATCTTTCGGTTGACAACAGGCCGGATGTGTTTAATGAACCATTTGCTTTTGCAGCCATTTCTATTCCGGGTATGCCCAATGGAGCAAAAGTTCTTCAGGGACAGGTACCAACCTGGAAGATTTTCGGCCGGCCCGGTACTGGTAATGGGGGAGGCGCTTATCATTACGGATTACCCAGATTTGAAAAATGCCGGTTTTTGGCAAGATTTCCTTTTGGCATTGTTGAGCTTGAAGATGAGGATCTGCCTCTGAAAGTCAGTATTTCAGGGTGGAGCCCTTTTATCCCGGGAGATGCAGATAATTCAAGTTTGCCTGTCGGTGCTATGGAATATACTTTTAAAAATACTTCTGATAATGTGGTAGATGCCGTATTCTCCTGGAACTCCAAGAATATTATCAAAAAGGATGATAATAATGAGATCCTTCCTAATGAAAACGGGTTTATTTTACATCAGAAAGGTACCCGGGAAAAACCTGAAACGGAAAGTTGGTTCAGCGTTTCAACCGACCAGCCTGCCATTGTTGATCACTGTTGGTTCTGGGGCGACTGGTTTGATGCGCTGACAATACTGTGGAAAGACATCGAATCAGGCAATATGAAAGCCGTTGCTCCCAAAGGGGACAATCCTCCCGGAGCATCCTTGTTTGTTCCGGTCCACCTGCTTCCTGACCAGGAGAAAACTATCCGGCTGATGTTTTGCTGGTACTCACCCAAAACTAAAATTTCAAGCGGAACTCAACCGGCTGCTACAGGACCGGCATTTGGCGAAAAACCGGCGCCAGGTGCTGCAAACGACCAGCAACCGATAAACGGATTTATGGGTAAACAATTGGTAAATACCTATTATCCTGATGGCGACGGATTAACCGGAACCCTGACCTCTCCGGTGTTTAAGATCAAAAAAAGCCGGATCGCATTTCTGATCGGAGGAGGTCAGAATGAGGGAACACTTGCAGTTAATCTCAGAATCGGAGAAAAAGTTGTACGATCGGCTACCGGTAAGGAATCTGAACAAATGGAAACCGTTGTGTGGGATGTAAAACCATACAAAGGAAAATCGGCAGTCCTGGAGATCATTGACAAAGAAACAGATGGGTGGGGGCACCTGAATGTGGATCAGATCGTTTTTTCAGATGACCCTTCAGCAGATCCAATAAATCCATCTGAAACGGATCAGGTATTCGAGGATTTTGAAGGTTCAACGTATGGCTCGTGGGTAAAAGGAGACAAAGCCGGCAGCTGCGCAGGTTGCAGCTCAACAACCTGTAATGAGGAGAAATATTACAAACCCTGGTATTCTGAAAAGTTCAACGGGATCAGCTCTTTACAGGACTATTGGCATCAAAATTATAATAAACTCAAATCGGGTAGCGAAGCATTCCGTGATGCATTTTATCGCAGTACGCTGGCTCCCGAAGTTCTGGAGGCAATCGGTGCAAACCTTACAATTCTGAAATCGCCCACGGTACTCAGAGACACTGATGGAAAATTCTGGGCCTGGGAAGGTTGCGGAGATAAGTCGGGATGCTGTGCCGGCAGCTGTACTCACGTTTGGAACTATGCACAAGCCATTCCTCATCTGTTTCCTGATCTGGAACGATCCCTGCGTATCACAGAGTTCACGGTGAGTCAGAATTCAGAGGGACATCAGACATTCCGGGCAAACCTGCCAATCAATGAACCGAAACATTCATTCCATGCGGCATCCGATGGTCAACTCGGTGGGATAATGAAAGTTTACCGGGATTGGCGCATCAGTGGAGATAATGATTGGATGTCAAATCTCTATCCATTGGTAAAACAGAGCCTCGATTATTGTATCAGAACCTGGGACCCTGACCATACCGGGGCGCTGGTCGAGCCTCATCATAATACATACGATATTGAGTTCTGGGGCCCTGAAGGAATGTGCACAAGCTTTTACCTGGGAGCTCTGACTTCTTTTATCGAAATGAGTAAATATCTGAATAAGCCGGCAACAGAATATGAATCATTGCTTACCAAGGGTAAAGTATTCATGGAGAACGAGTTGTATAATGGCGAGTATTTCATCCAAAAGATTCGCTGGAGTGATTTGCATACTCCGGATCCGACGAAAGCTGTTGCTGCAGCCATTCAAAGTGATGATTCTTATGAGCTTCTGGTAAAAGAAGGTCCTAAATATCAATATGGCGCCGGTTGTCTTGCCGACGGTATCATGGGCATGTGGCTGGCTTCCTCTTCAGGATTGCCGGAAATCATTGATCATGAGAAGGTGCGGAGTCACCTGACATCCGTTTACCGGTATAATTTTAAAACCGACCTCACGAATCATGATAATCCTCAGCGTCCGACTTTTGCTGTAGGGAAAGAGGGTGGATTGCTGATCTGTACCTGGCCAAAAGGAGGAAAACTATCGTTACCATTTGTTTATAGCAATGAAGTTTGGACAGGAATCGAGTATCAGGTGGCTGGCCACCTCATGATGAATGGTGAGGTTGAGAAAGGACTCGATATAGTCAGAGCCTGCCGGAATCGTTATGATGGTACGGTCAGGAATCCGTTCGATGAATTTGAGTGTGGCCACTGGTATGCCCGGGCCCTGTCAAGCTATGGACTATTGCAGGGTTTGACAGGCATCCGCTATGATGCCGTTGATCGGGTTATCTATATCGATTCAAAGGTCGGAACGAACTTTACCAGCTTTTTATCTACCGAAACAGGCTTCGGAAATGTAGGGCTGAAGGATGGAGTACCATTTGTTGAAGTAAAAATGGGGAAGATTCCTTATGAAAGGATTGTTCTCAAGTAAAAAGAGATATTTTTGGGGTCCAAATAAGTAAAAACCATGGGAAGAGCATACGAGTATCGGAAGGCCAGGATGTTTAAACGTTGGGGTAGTATGTCAAAGACATTTACCAGGCTATCGAAAGAAATCATTATATGTGTAAAAGCAAGCGGTCCGGATCCGGCTTCAAATTCAAGATTGCGTGTGCTGATGCAGAATGCAAAGGCTGCAAATATGCCGAAAGACACCGTGATGGGGTCTATAAAAAAAGCGGTAGGGAAAGATGCAGCTGATATCAAGGAATTTGTTTACGAAGGATATGCACCGCATGGCATCGCTGTACTGGTAGAGGCATCTTCAGATAACCTGACCCGTACAGTTGCGAACGTCAGAAGCTATTTCAACCGCACTGGCGGTCAGTTAGGCACAACGGGCAGTGTGAGCTTTATGTTCGAGCACAAATGCATATTCAAAATAAAGAAAACTCCTGAAATTGATATCGATGAGTTGGAATTGTCAATGATTGATGCCGGAGCTCAGGAAGTATTTGCTGAGGACGACAATATTATCATCTCTGGTGATTTCGAGGATTTTGGTACTATTCAGAAATATATCGAGGATAATTCCTTCGAACTGATTAGCGCTGATTTTGAAAGAATCGCTACACAGACCAAAGAGTTAACGGATGAACAAGCTGCAGAGGTAGAAAAAACTCTGGCGAGGTTTGAAGATGATGATGATATTACCAACGTCTTCCACAATATGGTTTACAGGGAAGAATAATCCTTTTTAATTCAGATTTTACGAATACCGATTCCCGGTAAGTTGCTCAGGGTAACTTTGCCGTCGATGACACGCATACCTGTATAGAGATCATTGGTAATCAACAGGTTACCGTCGAGATCGGCAAACTCAGCCAAAGGTGACAATTGTGCAGCCGCTGACACTGCACAAGAAGTTTCGGTCATGCATCCGATCATGATTTTCATTCCCAGGGCTTTAGCGGTTTTTGCCATGATAAAGGCCTCACGCATACCCGTGCACTTCATCAACTTGATGTTGATGCCATGGTAAACGCCCGCCGCTTTTACCACATCGGGCAATCGTTGTACGGATTCGTCCCCGAAAATTGGGAGCGGCGATCTTTCGGTCAGCCAGGCCATATCATCAATCTGTTCTTTTGGCAAGGGCTGCTCAATCATCACAATGCCCATTTCCTTAAGCCAATAAATCATTTCGAGAGCTTTCTCTTTGTCTTTCCAGCCCTGATTGACATCCACGGCAAGGGGAACGTCGGTTACAGACCGGATAGTACGAACCATTTCACGGTCATTATCGCGGCCGAGCTTGACTTTCAGTATTTTAAATTCAGCGGCTTCCCTGACTTTCTGTTTAACAACTTCCTCAGTATCAATGCCAATGGTGAAGGTGGTATTCGGAGTAAGTACCGGATTTAATCCCCATAAACGATGCCACGGCTGTTTCAAAAGTTTTCCAACGAGATCGTGAAGTGCAATATCCACGGAGGCTTTTGCAGCACGGTTCCCTTCATCTATCTGATCAACATAATCAAGGATGTCTTCCATCTGAAAGGGATCCGGAAATCCGGATAAGTCCACTTTTGACAGGAATTTTGCCGCTGTTTCCTGGGATTCCCCGAGGTACGGCGGCATAGAAGCCTCCCCGTATCCGGTTACGCCCTCAAATTCGACTCGCGTCAGCATGACCGGCGTACTGGTCCTCGATGAGTTTGCTATCGTAAAAACATGCTTTAAGGCCAGGTTGTAGGGTTCAAAAGAGAGTTTGATTTTGCCTTTTAACGAATGTTTAGGCAGAACAGTGCCGGCAACTGATTGTGATATCGGCGATAAACCCGCTGCAGCGATGCCTGAGCAGAACAGAAAATTGCGTCTGGTGGTTTTCATTAGTTATACCAGGGATGTGCTCTGTAGGATACGGGCTGGTTTGAGGAGCCGATAATTCTTCTTACATGAAGCAGGTTGGTGTGATAGTAAGGTTTGTAATTGGTTCTGCTTGAATCGAGACTATTGGTTTTGATCCAGGCTGAATTATGAATAAACTCAGAATCTCCGATATACATTCCTACATGAGTGACTCTTTCAGGTTTCTCTTTGGTGGCGGTTCGACCGAAAAACAGAAGGTCCCCGGCTTTCAGCCCTTTCCAGACTGCTTCCTTTGCAATTTCGGTACCCTGGGCAACCTGTTGCGATGCATCGCGCGAAAGTATGAGCCCTGACATCATATAGAGGCTCTTGGTAAAACCGCTGCAATCCATAGCTTTCGAAGAAGTTCCTCCCCAAAGATAGGGCCTTCCGAAAAGATTGAATGCGCAATCGCGCATAGCAACCGTATCAGGTCTGACTTCAATGCTCCACTCTTTGAAATTCCGGCAATCCTTGCTGTTCATAAATCCTTTGCGACCATCGGGCAGTTCAATGGGAATGCTGGAACCCTTTCGTTTGCCGTTTTTATCGACCGTCACAATTCCACCCATCACCATATCGGA
>JAQWAJ010000060.1 GCA_028707745.1 Bacteroidales bacterium
ATCCGTTCATCTCCATTGATCACCAGCAATGCCTGTCCCGAAATCTTCATCTTCTTAACCAGACTCTTATTCGCTTTTTCTTCGAGATTGACCGATTTAAAAGTGACAATACCCTTTTGAAGGGCATCGGCAAAATACTCTTTTACAGCTGCTTCGGTAACACTTTCAACAGCCTGACAGGTAGCGCACCGACGTGTCATGTGAAAGTAATAAACCTCAGTTGGAGTGACCTTTTTATCCTGAGGTGCAGGTTCATTCACCCCTGCCATAGCGTTGCCACTGAACAGGCTTCCTGTTAGCAACATGGCCGCCAGCATGAAAAATCCAATCTTTTTCATCTTTACAGATTTACTTGGTTAGTAATTGTTTGACTTCATTGGCGTTCGGTACACGACCCTTAAGCACGACTTTTCCGTCGACCACCAGTGCCGGTGTGGTCATTACTCCGAAGGTCATGATTTCCATGATGTCTTCCACTTTGGTTACCGTTGCATCGAGTTTCATCTCTTCGACAACTTCGCGGGTAACTTTATCGAGGGCTTTGCACTTTGCACAGCCGGTTCCCAGAATTTTAATTTCCATAATATTCATTAGTTACAACATTGTTCATCACAGGGTTTCGTTGTTTGCAGGAGGTTGCCAAAGAATTTTCTGGCCAACTCCCAGTTCTCCCCGTTAATGCAATACCTGATTTTAGGGGGTTCGATAGATCCCTGGATCAGTCCGGCAGATTTCAGCTCTTTAAGATGCTGCGACAAGGTTGATCGGGCGATCGGCAGGTCCTCGGCCAGGTCACCGCTGAAACAGCATGATTGTTTTGAAAGAAGCTCAATAATATAGACCCTGACCGGATGCCCGAGTGCTTTTGCAAAGCGGGCAAGCTGTTCATGGTCGCTGGTTAATATATTGGTGTCCATTTGATGATTAGTATTTTTCAATAGCAGGTTATAACTTAAATATCTTTTAAGGAAATTGCATCCCCGCAACAAACAGTGATACACGTACCGCAACCTTCACATTGAGCCATATCCACCTCCATTTTTGCACCCAACAGAGCGCTTTCATCTTCAGAATACATAATTGCATGATTAGGGCACTCCTTTATCGGTCTGCAGATATCCATCTGAACGGCACAACGGTTTAAATCTATAAACGCTTTCATCTTGTTAATTTATCTGTTTTTATATCAAAACAATGCATTGAACAGAAATCCGACTATCATGATCCCCGATCCAACAACACCCACAAAAGTCAATATCAGCGGGAGTTTCAGAACTTTCTTCAGAATGATCATCTCGGGTAATGAAAGCCCGATCACGGCCATCATAAAAGCAAGTGAAGTTCCCAGTGCAGCACCTTTTTCAATCAATACGGATACGATCGGGATAATTCCGGCAGCATTGGAATAAAGCGGTACACCGATCAAAACCGAAAGCGGAACACTATACCATACCGATTTACCCATCAATGCCGCCATAAAATCCTCAGGGACATAACCATGAGCCCCTGCACCAACGGCAATTCCAAGGGCAACATATATCCATACTTTACCAACGATTTCCTTTACGGTCACAAAACCAAAACTGATGCGGTCAGTGAAACTCAGTTTTTTTTCTGATAGAGATGTATCACCCATTTTTGTTTTGTACACCCAATCTTCAACCCATTTTTCCAGCTTCAATTTACCGATAACCCAACCAGCAGTTATGGCAATCACCAATCCAGTCAGTACATAGAGTAAAGCCACTTTCCACCCAAACATTCCGAAAAGGAGGATGACGGCAACCTCGTTGATCATCGGAGCGGCGATCAGAAATGAAAAGGTTATTCCCAGGGGTACACCTGCCTCAACAAAGCCCAGGAATAGCGGAATAGCAGAACAGGAACAAAATGGGGTGACAATTCCAAGAAGGGCTGCCATCACATTGCCGGTAAAGGTTCTTTTGCCAGCCAATGCCGCACGGGTTTTTTCGGGAGAAAAAAAGGTTCGTAATATCCCCACAAAGAACACAATGAGGGCAAGAAGCAGCATCACTTTAGGGACCTCGAAAATGAAAAACCGGATGGCTTCAGTCAGGTGTTTCCCTTTTTCCAGCCCAAAAACAGTATCCGTTAAAAAGTTGGTGAACGGCTGAAGATAGTGGTAAACCAAAAACCAAACGACCAGTAAACCGCCAAGAAGCCATAATTTCTTTGAGCCAGACTGTGGTCCTGTTAAAGGGGTCATGTTTCTTTTCATTTCTTATTTCGCAAAAATACGAAATATATTAATTCGGCAATATCCAAATAAAAAAATCTGTTCAGATTAAGGTTGGCAGCAGGTGTCTTCCGGAATGGTTAGCTCATCAATCAAAGCTTTCGCTATTTCCCCCAGTTCGCTTATTTTTTTTTGATTCAGGCAATAGTATGTTTTCACTCCGGATGTATGCCACAGGATCAGGCCGGCATTTTTCAGCTCGGTCAAATGTTGGTTGACTGTTGTACGACTCAAAGGCAACTCGTACGCAAAATCTCCGTTTATGCAGGTCCGGGTTTCCGCCAGGTACTTAAGGATTGCAAGACGAGCCGGGTGCGCCAATGCTTTGAAGAGTTCAGCATTTTTCTGGAGCTCATCATTGAACAGCATAGTTTTAGCAATGGCCATAGTGATAATTTATTTCATCGCTAAGATACAACCTAAATTCCCATCTAACCAGCCAGACGCCCATCACGCAAATGGATTTTATAGTTCCCGTATTCCGCTGCAACAGGACTGTGAGTAACCAGGATCACAGTAATCCCTTTGGTTTGATTTATCTTGCTCAGAAAATCAAGAATTTCCAATGACAAAGCAGGATCCAGGTTTCCGGTAGGTTCATCAGCCAGGATAACAGATGGATTGTGTACAAGAGCCCGGGCTATCGCTACACGCTGCTGCTGACCTGTCGATAGTTCCCTGGGCAGATGATTAATCCGGTTAGCCAGTCCGACGAACTTCAGCACTTCGGTTGCTCTTTCGAGCTGTTCGTCACCATCCACCTTTTTCAGGGCCAGAGGGATCATCACATTTTGAACTGTAGTCAGATAAGGTATCAGCGCGAAGTTCTGCAGGATAAAACCAACATGTTCCTGGCGGATATTAGCCAGTTCCAGATCCGTTGCACCCGTGATGATCCGGTTATTAAAAAAAATCGTTCCCGATGTGGGCCTGATCAGTCCGAACAGAGACAAGAGCAAGGTGCTTTTCCCTGATCCTGACGGCCCGGTAACGGTAACGAAACTGCCTCTTTTTACATCAATTGAGATATCATCGAGGGCGTTGATCAATCCGTCGTGATGTTTGTACTGTTTAACCAGATTTTTTACTTGTAATATCATGATCAGGCCTCCTGCAAATTGGTGTGTGGATCGATCTTCGCCGCCATGGATGCCGGGATTACGGCTCCGGCAATTCCTATGATCACAGATAATAGCAATGACCACAGAAGATATAGATAAACCGGGCGCACAGCCATGTCTGCCAGGAAAGGCCCCAGAAAAACACCGGCCAGGGTACCCAAAACGAAACCGGCGATTCCCCCAACGACACCCAGAACAATTGATTTATAGATAAATAGCTGATAGATAATTTTTTTTGAAGCGCCCATCATTCTCAGGATTCCGATCTCTTTCCGGCGCTCATTGACGTTGGCCCACATAAAATTGCCCATGGAAACACTTCCGACAAAAAAGATGATTATGAGGAAAACCAGGGAGACCTTATTCATCAACCGATTGGTCTCAATCTGGGTTGATACAATCTGATTGATCGTGGTAATGCGTGTGTCGGGTAAAATATTACGGAGTTTACTCAACAATCCTTCTGAGATGGCATGGCAACAACCCATGATTTCAATGGCACTGATCTGGTCGGGGATACCGGTCATGGCCTGAACTGTCGTCAGATGGGCAAATACCCGGTCGTCGTCAACGGTACCGGTTTCAGGCAAAATCCGAACTACCGTCAACTCTGTATTCAGAACAGAAAGAGTTTCCTTTTCCTTCAAATTCAATCGTTTGGCAGCCTGGTACCCCAGCAGGCATTCGTTCTTTTGCAGGGTATCAACCACTTTCCGCTGTAAACGTTCATCAAGATACTTAAGCGATTCCTGCGGTGCCGCAGGGGCACATGCAGTTTTGACTTCCGTCCCAATAAGTCCGATACCCTGCCAGAGCGGTTTTGAGGCAATCTCACTTTTAGGAAGAATTCCGGTAAGAACAATGGTGTTCTCTCCTACTTTCACTCTTCGGGTCAGCTTTGGGGACATATTATCTACCCCTTTCAGTGTCGAATTCAGAATCCGTTCGACATATTCACCGGGTATCGTAGGCGCATCAATATCAGAAGTATAGTAATCATCGATACTTGCGCCCTGAGGCAGAACCAGAATATTTGCACCGAGGTTGTCGAGTTTACGGGCCACATTTTCTCTGGAAACCGTAGATATACTTTGAATAGCCACAATAACCGCAATGCCGAGTGTGATGGAGAGGATACCGGAAATAAACTGCGATTTACGGTTCAGCAATTCGAGCCATACAATTTTAAAGACATTCATATTGAGGGATTAATCTTGATATTCTGAACATTTTACTTCTTAGCCGGAGCGCAGCTACCGCCTGCAGGACAACAACTACCCGTACTCGATTTTTTGGCTGATTTGACCAGTTGAGCAGGATCAGTGTCGCTGTTGAAAACTCCGGTAACCTGCCCGGCTTTGTTTATGGTATGAATCTCCGGAGCTATGATTGCCGGATCTATTTTCAGATTCTTCACCATTGATTCTTCACCCTTGTCCTCAATATTCAGTTCAACAATCGAAGCCCCGTTACTCATCATCTTCACAGCTTCAGTGCATTTAGCAACTGCAACAGCCTTTTGCGCCATCGATCCTTTGTAAGCAACCAGGAAGACACACTTCTGAGCCGACAACCCTTTCAGAATTTCAGAAAACTTCGGGGAGGGGATCAGATTCAACAATCCTTCAGAAGTTGCTTCTGCCAGCAAGAAACCTCCTGTTGCTGTGCCATTTATGTCAATGACCAATATGAGTGGAAGTGGTGCACCGGCAGTCCGGTATCTGGCAATCAGGTCCTTATTCGCAACATCAGTTGTATTGAATTCGACGATCTGGGTGACATCCGGCTTCTTCGCTTTTGCTTCCTTAGCAATCGACATAGCCTTTTCCTTATCTGCTCCGGTTTTGTCATATACAACCAGAAAAACTGTCTTCCCACTTTTGTTGGCAGCTTCAATCAGTCTGGCAGCACCGTCGCCTGGCCCGAAGCCACTATCTGAGATAAAATATTCAGAACAATCTGAGCATGCAGTGGGTGTCAGTTGGTCAGCTACACAAACCTGGCTCCCATAAAAAAATGACACCACAAACACGAATGTTAAAAGCCTTTTCATAAGATTAAGATAAGTAATGTCGTAAAACTACGTCATATTTTGATGTGTCGCAAAATTACGTCATGTTTAACAAAAATTTAACAGCGGAATCTTTAAGCACCTGCTATGTGGGGATTTAGCAAGCCAGCTTTTAACTTTCCATTAACAACCTCCTGATAAAAAGAGTCATACCTTCGCATCAACATTAATCAATTAATTAGCCAAACAACATGAAAAAAATTCTGGTTCTCTTATCACTGATCGTTTTTGTAGGTGTTTACTCTGTTCCGGCACTAACCATGCCCAAAGACGTTGTTGCAAAAATCGTTACCGTTGATAAAGACAAAAAAGTAAAAGCCGACAAGAAAGCTGATTGCAAGAAAAACTGTGGCGACAAATGCAAAGGTACCTGCAGAGAGGTTAAGGGTAGCTGCTGCGGAGAAAAAGCAGGTGCATGCTGCACCGTGGGTGAAAAGAAAGAATGCAAGGGTAAAGGTGAATGCACCGGTGCCTGCAAAGCTGAATGCAAAAAAGAGTGCGGCTCAAAATGCGCTGGCAAAAAAGCCGAAGAGAAAAAATAGCGATCCGCTGTTTCTATAAAAAAAGCCCTGTGACCCAGGGCTTTTTTTTACATCTTAAACTCAAAACTCAGTACCACCGCATCTTTGTTATCCGATGCAATTTTATCCGGTTTCCAGCCTTGGTAAGTCAATGACAAAGAGATGTTTGTCACCGGTATAAAATGCACACCCGCAACAATAGTCTTCCCGTCGCCGCTCAAGTTCCAGGCATCGGTTGCTCCTGACAGGGTATTTGACTGCAGATGATCATAGCGTCCGAAAATCTCAAACCGATCTGACATTTCATACGTGGCATATCCGGAGAATCCATACAAATCATTGCCTTTCAAGTTATTATGATTCTGATGATAATTATATTCGGCGCCAATCCTGAACACTTCAGGCCAGCGATAACCGGTAAATACCGAAAACAGTTGCTGGGTTGCTCCTTTGGCCGGATTCGTCGAAGGTGAGTAATCGCAGTATAATCTGGTAATCCATCCTTTTACAGGTTTTACACTGATTCCGGCGGCATATTTCACATCGCCATATTTATCCTGATTAAAGCGGAATCCTTCTCCGTTAGTTATCGCCGCATCTACTGAAAGCCATTGCAGGGGAGAATAGTAGGCAATAATTCCCAGATCGCTGCTTGACATGCCCAGCGACCGATCCTGGAACATTTCCATGACATACCGGTATCCCCAGAATTTTTCCTGTGTTGCATAGTGGTTCTGTAGGATACCACCAGCCTGAAGTTTGAGCTGTGATGTAGGATTATACTCCAGATAGGAGAACTTAAGGCCCATCGTGTAGTAACTGCCTTCCTTATAACTAAATGAGTTTGGAAGAACCTGACCATCGGCGTCGGTAACATTCAGGTTTCCGAAAACGGTTGGCCTTCCGACATCCATGATGGCAGTTGCTGACCATTTCGGGGCAAACTGATATGAATACCCGATATGGGCCCGGTTAATATACATACCGATCTTATTTTCAGTGCCTTCGGATTCAAACAGAGAACGATTGATCACGTGAACGATCACCTTCCCCTGAGGTTTAAATGCAGAGGTATCGGTTTGAGCCTGAGATTGGTAACCGATAATAACAAAAAAGAATAAAAGCCGTGTAAATTGTCTCATAAATTGATTTTAAAGTGCGTAACACATGAGTCCTTTCAGATATTTGCCTTCAGGAAATGATGCAATAACCGGATGGTCAGGTGCCTGAGATAACCAGCGCAAAATTTTTAGTTCCCGATGGGCATCGATAGCGGCATCAGCCACAATTTTTTGAAACAGAGCATCTTCCATATGACCCGAACAGGAAAATGTAAATAACAAGCCGCCAGGTTTCAATAGTTGCATGGCGATCATATTGATATCTTTGTAAGCCCTGGCGCCTTTGTCAATCTGGTTTCGTGATTCGACAAACTTAGGAGGATCCAGGATGATCAGATCAAACTGCCGGTTTTCTGCCCTGAACTTCCGGATAGCCTGAAAAACATCGGCCTCCATCAGTGAATATCTTTCAGTCGCTATGCCATTCAGCCGGATATTTGACTGAGCCCGTTCCAGAGCCGGTCGTGAAGAGTCCAGCAAAGTCACATGACTGGCACCTCCTGCTAATGCCGCAACGGCAAAGCCTCCGGTGTAGCTGAAACAATCCAGCACATCCCTTTCTTGTGCAAAATCTCCGACCATTGACCGGCTATCGCGCTGATCCAGGTAAAAGCCTGTTTTATGTCCCGAACGGATTTCTACTCCATATTTTCTGCCACACTCGCTGATCTCAATCACTTCCGGAGGTTCCTCGCCCCAGAGCAAACCAACTGATTCCCGAAGGCCCTCCTTTTTCCGGACAGACAGATCGGATCGTTCGAAAATCCCTTTACAGGGTATCAATTCATGAAGCACCTCCACCAATGTGTCTTTCCAATATTCAGCACCAGCCGATGAAATCTGGCATACCAGATATTCTCCGTACCGATCCACGGTCAGTCCGGGCAAACCATCCGACTCTGAATGAACCATTCTGACCCCAGTCGTATCTTTATCAATCAACGGCGGTTTCCTAAGGTCTATGGCATTCTCAATTTTCCTCCTGAAGAA
>JAQWAJ010000061.1:0-1679 GCA_028707745.1 Bacteroidales bacterium
TGTTTACCCCTTCGAAACAGCGATTTTCAACATGAAGATCGGTGAGCTTTCCATGCCGATTCGCACCGAGTTTGGATATCATATCATCAAAGTTACCGATAAAAAGCCGTCACGCGGATCAATCCATGTGGCAACAATCTGGAAGTCATATAATTACTCGATGACCGACGAAGAAAAGGCTAAAGCAAAAGAAGAGATTCAAAATATCTATCTGCAACTCAAATCAGGCGCTGATTTTAATGATTTAGCCCGGAAATATTCGGATGACCGCACGATGGCTGTCAGAGGTGATGCTGGTTTCTGGATCGGACCCGGACAGCGGGAACCCGCTTTTGATGATGCGGCATTTGCTTTGAAAAATCCCGGAGATCTCACTGAACCGACTGAAACAACCTTAGGATGGTTCATCATCCGGTTACTCGAGAAAAAAGCTCCTGATACCTGGGATGAAGCCAAGTCGGTTTTAGCATCTAAAATCGCTAGAGATTCGCGCTCCCAGAAAAGCGAGCTGGTGGTGGTTAACAAGCTTAAAAAAGAGTACAACTATAAACTCAACGCCCAGAATTATGAAGAGTTCTACCGTTTGGTCGATCCTTCTGTTTTCCAGGCTAAATGGGATGCAAATCCCGCTTTGCAGAAAACAGGAGTCCTCTTCACTTTGGGCAGTCTGAATGTTTACCAGAATGAATTTGCCTCCTATCTGGCCCTTAATATGAAAAAGGGTACCGTGAGAACAATCGCCGAATATGTGGATGAAAAATTCGCCGAATTCTCTAAACAGAAAATACTGAGTTATGAAGCCTCGCAGCTCGACAAAAAATATCCTGAATTTCGTGATCTGTATCAGGAATTCCGTGATGGCAACCTGTTATTCGAAATAACCGATGAAATGGTCTGGTCAAAAGCTTCTCGCGACACCGCGGGTATGATCGCTTTTTTCAACGCCAATCAATCGAAATACATGTGGCCCCAAATGCTCGATGCCATGATCGTTTTTGCTAAAGGCGAAAACAATGTGCAGAAAATGGTTGAGGAGTTCCGTACCACTTTGACCAAGAATTGCAATGAGGTCTGCGACGGAGTAACCATTCAGAATTTGCTGGCTGAAGTGGTAAAACGTTACTCTGGCAACAGCTTTGAAATCGAAGATAAGCTATTTGCCAAAGGCGACAATTGGATGGTTGATCAGGTTAAATGGAAACACGGAGCATCTGACATCATCAGCGAAACAGATACTAAAATATTTGTTTGGGTTAACAGAATCGTTGAACCCAGGCCTAAAAAACTGGAAGATATCCGGGGCCAGGTTACCGCTGATTACCAGGATAATCTCGAAAAAGAATGGATCAAGGATTTAAGAGAGAAATATCCCGTAAAAATCAATCAGGATGTATTATCCAAGATTAAACTTTAAAACCGGTTTTGTTTACTTTTTTTTACTGATCTTTTTGATTCCGTTTGCGAGTTCCTGTAAATCTCACACCAAACGGAAAAATGATGGTCTGATTGCTCGTGCCTATGACAACTATCTGTATAAAAGCGACCTACGGGGCTTGATACCCCAGGGAACGACCCCGGAGGACAGTACCAGGTTAGTTAAGTCGTACATCGAGCTTTGGATGAAGAAAAAGGCTGTTGTCAGCAAGGCTGAATTCAATCTTACCGAAGATCAGAAAAAC
>JAQWAJ010000061.1:1689-8035 GCA_028707745.1 Bacteroidales bacterium
TGATATTCAGACATACTATTATCAGTTCAAACAGAACTTTCTGTTACAGGACCCGATAGTCAAAGGGGTATATTTCAGGGTTCCCAAGAGTTCAGCACGCCTCAGGGAATTCCGTAATCTATCTCATTCATCAGGTGACCTGGCGTACAGCAAACTGGCAGATCTGGGCGCACAAATTGCCGAGTACACCGACTCCTTTGAAGCTAACTGGCTCTCCTTCCCGCTTCTGATGGACAAAATGCCGGGAACGGTACAGGATCCCAAACAATTTCTGCAACGTTATAAAACACTTGAAGCAGAAGACACAAAGTACTTTCATTTTGCCAGGATCACCGATTACCTGTTACCGGGTGAATCAGCTCCGCTGGAATTTGTACAACAGGAGATCCGCGATATTCTGCTCAACAAACGCAAGATGGACTTCCTGAAACAATTGGAAGAATCAATTTATAATGAAGCCGTTATACAAAACGAAGTTGAAGTATAT
Source organism: Bacteroidales bacterium (assembly GCA_028707745.1). Classification (GTDB taxonomy): domain Bacteria; phylum Bacteroidota; class Bacteroidia; order Bacteroidales; family UBA12481; genus UBA12481. Next base: position 2,177 of record JAQWAJ010000061.1, read on the forward strand.
GAAAAATAGAAATACATTTTTCCCATCATTTCTGAAAGTTCCTGCTCTTTTTGCCTTTTTGGTCACACTCAGTTCATCCTGGTCAGTCGACGCCCAAATCGTTGGCACCAATGATACGCTGATTCTCGACCGGGTTGTGGCTATTGTTGGAAAATATCCGATTCTGCATTCTGAAGTGGGAAATCTGATCAAGAATTACCGGGATGATGGACGAATGATTCCGGGAGATAGCTACTGCTTCGCGCTGGAATCCATACTGGTCAACAAACTGTTAGTGAATCAGGCTGAAATCGATAGCGTTGAAGTCACCGATGATGAGGTTGAAAGGAACCTCGACTATAAACTTCAGTATTTTATATACAGAAAAGGTTCACAGGAGAATCTGGAGAAAGATTATAAAAAACCGCTGCTCGAAATAAAGAAAGATCTTTTCCAGCCGCAAAAGGATCAGATGTTAGCAGATAAGATGAAGAGCCAGATCACCGACAAAGTGGTGATCACCCCCTCCGAGGTTCAGAAGTTTTACAAACAGCTGCCATCAGCCCAGATTCCGCTTCGTCCGACTGTGATGGAAATCCGGGAAATTTCACTCGACCCTAAAATAACCGAAGAAGAAATCGTCCGGGTACAGAATCGTTTGAAGGAGTTCCGTGACCGAATTCAAAAAGGGGAAAGTTTCACTACACTTGCGGTGCTATATTCTGAAGATGCAGGGACTGCACCTTTGGGCGGTAAGATGGAAATGACTCCAAGAAGTTCGCTGGTACCTGAATTTGCTGCAGTTGCTTTTAACCTGAAAGGCCAGGAAATTTCGAGAGTGGTTAAAACTGAATTCGGTTATCATATCATTCAGTTGATTGACCGGCGGGGTGACATGATCAGTGTCAGACATATCCTTTTATCACCTAAACCATCCATTGAAGAAAAAGCATCGGTTCGCAAACGGCTCGACAGCATTGCGCAGGTGATCAGGGAAAATAAAATCAGCTTTGAAGATGCTGCCGTTAAATTCAGCTCTGCAAAAGACACCAGAGCCAATGGCGGACTTTTGGTGAATAAAGGTAACGAGCAGTACCAGGATACAGGAAACGCCAATACCACCTGGTTTGAACCAGAGGAGATGGATCCTGCGGTATTCAATGCGATAAAAAATCTGAAAATAGGTGAGCTCTCCGGGGTTGTTGAAACCAAGGATGACAAGAATCACACGAGTTATAAGATCTTTACCATTAAATCAAAAAAAGTGGCCCATAAGGCTGATCTCAAACAGGATTATCAGTTTTTGCAAACGCTGGCACTTGCCGATAAGAATGCCAAAAAGATGAAAGAGTGGATAGAAAAGAAACAAAAATCCATGTTTATTCAGGTCGATAAGGAATTTCAGAATTGCGATTTTCAATATAAAGGATGGGTTAAGTAATATGGGAGATAAGGAAGCTGTTGACAGGTTAAAGGTCTCATACGAGCAGTTTTTCGATGAGATCCGGAAAGTTATTATCGGGCAGGACAAGGTGGTTGAGGAGGTTTTAGTCAGCATATTCAGCCGCGGTCACTGTTTGCTGATTGGTGTTCCGGGATTGGCCAAAACGCTGCTTGTTACCACGATATCGCAAATACTCGGGTTGGATTTCAAAAGAATTCAGTTCACGCCCGATCTGATGCCATCAGATATTATCGGCACGGAGATTCTTGATTCAAACCGGCAGTTCAAATTTGTCAAAGGTCCCCTGTTTGCACACATGGTTCTGGCTGACGAGATCAACCGTACCCCTCCGAAAACACAGTCTGCCTTACTCGAAGCCATGCAGGAGAAAGCGATCACTTCCGGTGGAATTCGTTATGTTTTGCAAGATCCGTTTTTTGTGTTGGCCACACAGAACCCGATCGAACAGGAGGGTACTTATCCTCTTCCCGAGGCTCAGCTCGACCGCTTCATGCTGAATATTCTGCTGGACTATCCTTCTTTTGAAGATGAAATTAATATCGTCAGGTCCACCACATCGGATACTACGGCATCTCTGAAACAAGTGATTTCAAAAGATGAAATCCTGCTTTATCAGGATCTGATCCGCCGGGTACCGGTTAATCGCAGTGTCATCGAATGGGCGGTCAACCTGGCTTCAAAAACCCGTCCGGGGAGTCCGCTTGCCCACCCACTGGCCAAAGACAACCTGATATGGGGCGCTGGCCCGAGAGCCTCCCAATTCCTGATCATCGGGGCAAAAACGCATGCTGTTCTCAATGGAAAATATTCACCGGACATCGAGGATGTAAAGGCTATTGCGCCAGCCATCCTTCGCCACCGGATAATCAGAAATTACAAAGCTGAAGCCCGTGGAATTTCGGTCGAGGATATTATCAATGAATTGCTGGCATAAACTCTGTCTGCTGGCAGTATTCCTGCTTTCACCAACCCTGACATTACTATCGCAGGAGTCACTCATTGTGGATTTCAACGCCGAAAAGACTTCTGTTGATCCGGCCATTGGTAACGGTGTCAAAAGATTACTCGGAAATGTTCAGCTGAAGCACAAAGACCTTGTCATGACCTGCGACAGTGCCTATCTTAATCAAATTACCAACGAATTTTTCGGATATAGCCGGGTTCATATCATCAAAGCCGATACGGTTGACCTTTATGGAAAGAAACTTTACTACAATGGACAAACAGAACTGGCCAAACTTGAAGGCAATGTTCTGATGTCAAACGGCAAAGTATCCCTGAAAGCACCCAGGCTCGACTATGACATGAAAAACGAGTCGGCCATGTACTATGGGGGTGGCCAGATCATCGACAGTGCCAATACCGTAGAGAGTTTCTGGGGATATTTCTTTCCTGACCGGAACGACTTTGTTTTTAAGGAGAATGTCATTCTCAGTAACCCTGATAATACGCTATTCACCGACAGTCTTTTGTATAACTCCAAAAGCGAGGAGATGTTTTTTGAAGGACCGACGGAGATTTTCAGCGATACCAATTACATTACCTGCAACCGGGGTCATTACAATTCAAAGGAAAAGATGTCAACCTTTACCCGCAAAGTTTTCATGCAGGCCAAACAGCAATATCTACGAACCGACAGTTTGCAGTACAATCAGGCAGACAGCATTGTAGAAGCCTATAAAAACATTGAGCTGAAAGATACGCTAGAGAACATGATTATCCGGGGAGAGCATCTGGTTTATCATGAAACTATCAACCGGTTCCAGATCACTGAGAATGTATTATTTATCATGGCGGAAGCCAAAGACAGTCTGTTTTTACATTCCGACACACTGGTATCCTCCCGCGAAGCCGAGACAAAATCGAGGCGTATTCAGGCCTTTGATCACGTGCAGTTTTTCAGAACCGATATCCAGGGTCGGTGCGATTCACTGGATTATCTGGTTGCCGACAGTCTGATCCAATTGTTTAAGGAGCCACTGGTTTGGATGGATAACAATCAAATCACGGCCGACACGCTCGGGGTCTATCTGGGTAAGAAAGGAATTGACCGGATGGAAATGAGAAACCGGGGTTTTATGGTGACCTGGCAGGACAGCACGTATTACGACCAGATCAAGGGTAAGAAGATAGTTGGTTTTTTTGCATCTGACAAGCTGAACCGTGTAGAGGTTACCGGCAACGGGGAGTCGTGGTTTTATCCGAAGGACGGTGATCAGTTTATCGGCCAGAACAGAAACATCAGCAGTAATTACAGAATCAATTTTTTAAACGGGAAGGTTGACAAAATCTCATTTATCGGCGCACCTGATTCGAAGCTGATTCCGATGAAAGACCTGAAAGAGTCAGATATGTATCTCGAAGGGTTCAAATGGTCGGATGACAAACGGCCCAAAAGCCGCGATGATATCCGGGTTTGGAAATAAAAAAAGCACCTTCCGGTGCTTTTAGTCTTTTACTTCAATATTCTTCCTCATTAAAGAAGAAGTCGTCTTTGCTGGGATAGTCAGGCCAGATGTCTTCAATACTTTCGTATACTTCACCTTCGTCTTCCATTTCCTGCAAATTTTCAATAACTTCAAGTGGTGCTCCGGAACGGATACCAAAATCAATGAGCTCGTCCTTGGTAGCTGGCCAAGGAGCATCTTCCAGTTTGGAGGCTAATTCAAGTGTCCAATACATATCCGAATTTATTAGGGGCTTATTTTCCGCAAATGTAAATTATTTCCCATAATATGCAATAGCAGAAAAAAAATGTTAATAACTATCTAACCCGGTGAAGATTCGGCTCATCTCTTTCGATGTGCCCATCGAGCAACCTGATTATTCTTTCGGCTCTGAGAGCAATATCCTCTTCATGAGTCACTACGATAATGGTATTGCCCTGTTCATGGATTTCACCGATCAATTTCATGATATCAACGGAAGTTTTCGAATCGAGGTTTCCAGTGGGTTCATCGGCCAGAATAATCGCCGGATTGTTAATAAGTGCCCTGGCCACAGCCACACGCTGACGTTGTCCTCCGGATAATTCATTCGGTTTATGGTCGACACGGTCAGCCAGGCCCACTTTACTGAGCACTTTCAGTCCCCTTTCACGCCGTTCATGTTTTGGAACGCCACCGTAAATCAAGGGAAGAATCACATTTTCAAGTGAATCATATCTGGGAAGCAGATTAAATGTCTGAAAAATAAATCCGATCTCTTTATTCCGGATCACGGCCAGTTCATCGTCGACCATCTGACTGACATCGGTACCATTCAGGAAATAGTGGCCGTTGCTCGGGGTATCCAATGCACCAAGGATATTCATCAGGGTTGATTTACCGGAACCCGACGGACCCATAATGGCGACATATTCTCCCTTTTTAATGACCAGGTCAATGCCGCGCAATGCTTCAACAACCTGGGTTCCCACCAGGTAGTTTTTTGTCAATCCCTTAAGGACAATCATTTCTTCCATAACAGTAAGTGGTTTGATTACAAAATTATCTGGTAAATCCAGATTCCTGATTATAACGCATATTTATTAACAATATTTAACAAAGCCAAGGATTACCGCTAAATTCGTGCACAAATGGAATCCATTCTTCAAACAGACATCAAATTTTTGCCCGGTGTCGGACCAAGACGTGCCGAGATGTTATTCAATGAACTCGGTGTCAATACGTTTGAAGATCTTCTCCGGCATTACCCATACAAATATACCGATCGTACCCGATTTTACAGTATCAGTGAAATTAATTCCGATCAGGCATTTATTCAGGTCAGGGGAAAAATTTCAACCCTCGAACTGATCGGAAAGAAGCCCCGGCAAAGGCTATCTGCCCGCTTTGAAGACTCAACCGGATCGATGGAGCTCATCTGGTTTCAGGGAATAAAATGGGTGCAGCAAACCCTCAAAATGGGGGTTGAGTATGTCATTTACGGGAAGCCTGCTTTTTTTAATGGCAAATACTCCATCATGCACCCTGAAATTGAGGAATCATCCAAAATGGAGCAGGTGGCCTATCCCTATACTTATCAGGCAGCCTACCCCACTACGGAGAAAATGAAAAGTAATTTTCTGACTTCCAGGGTAATTCACAAACTGGAATATCAGCTATTACAAAAAGTTTACGGCAAAATTTCGGAAACCCTACCCGAAAACCTGCTGAAGGAACTTAAGTTTCCGGGGATTAACGATACGATCCTGAATGTTCATTTTCCAAAAGATCAGGATATCCTCAAAAAGGCGCGCTACCGGCTGAAATTTGAAGAATTTTTTCTGATCCAGCTGGGGCTCCTCCGGCAAAAGAACTGGAAAAGCCTGAAATCGAAGGGTTTTGTATTTCCAAGGATTGGCGAACTGTTCAACCGTTTTTATTCCGAAAACCTGCCTTTCGAGATGACCGGCGCTCAAAAGAGGGTGATTA
>JAQWAJ010000062.1 GCA_028707745.1 Bacteroidales bacterium
AAGATTGCTGAAATATTCGGCTCCGCTGGTGATTGTTGGATTGGCCGGCGCAATCAACGATTCGGGTGACAAGATATTTGTAAAAATCCTGACCGGTAACCTCGATCAGGTGGGTATTTATTCGGCCAACTACCGGATTGCCGTGCTCATGACCCTGTTTATTCAGATGTTTCGGTATGCTTTTGAGCCATTCCTCTTTAAAGTTTCAAAAGACAAAAACTCCGGGGAGACCTATGCCCTGGTGATGAAATATTTTGTGATCACCGGATTGTTGTTATTCCTGGCTACAGCATTGAACATCGATATTTTTACGGTTACCCTGCTGGATAACAAGGCTTTCTGGGTCGGGCAGCCGGTGGTTCCGCTTGTTTTGCTCGGGAATTTCTTTCTTGGGATTTATTATAACCTGTCGGTCTGGTATAAGGTCAGGGACCTCACGCGGTATGCAGCCATCATGGCAACAGTCGGGGCTTTGGTGACCATCGCGCTGAACTGGATATTGGTTCCGAAAATCGGATACATGGGAGCCGCCTGGTCTACTCTGGCCTGTTATACCACCATGATGGTTGTCTCCTATTTCTGGGGACGAAAAATCTATCCGATCCCTTATGAAACCGGGCTTTTGGTTGCCTGGGCTTTACTGGCTCTGATTTTGTATGGATTATCGGCCCTCATTAAACCGGATAATTTCTTTATCAGACTGATCTGGGATGGGCTATTACTGCTGGTTTTTGTGGTGGTTGTGGGTTTAAAGGAGAAAGAAACGGTAAAATCGATCTATGATCAGATCCGCAATCGGGTCAGAAAATAACTGTTAATAAATGAACGTTTTATGAAGGTGAAAATTGTCAATCATTCGAAGCATGAACTTCCGGCGTACAGTACAGAATTGTCGGCAGGCATGGATATCCGGGCCAACCTGGATTCACCTGTGGTTATGAAACATCTCGAACGAAAACTGATTCCGACGGGACTGTTTATCGAGCTTCCGCAGGGTTATGAGGCACAGATCCGTCCACGCAGCGGAATGACCCTGAAAAAAGGGGTTACCGTGCTGAATTCACCCGGAACGATTGATGCCGATTACCGGGGCGAGATCGGGATTATCCTGATAAACCTTTCGGGCGGAGATGTTGTCATAGAAGACGGGGAGCGGGTATGCCAGATGATTATCAGCCGGCATGAAACGATTTCCTGGGATGCTGTGGAGGTGCTTGGGGAGACAGTGAGGGGTGCCGGGGGATTCGGGCATACGGGCAACAAGTAGGGCAAAGGGCAGAGGGCAGAGGGCAAAGGGCAAAAGTAAGGCAGAAGGCAGAAGGCAAAAGTGAGGGAATAAGTGATAAGTTATAAGTAATAAGGGGGTTGGATGATGGAGAGGATGATGAAGTCCGGACTATGGTGCGGGAAAATGAAAAGGTGGGCCGGGATGGCGGTTATTGCAGTGGCCCTGGTTACCGGGGGCGCTGTTCAGGCGCAGGTTGCGGTATTGCCTGCCGCCGATACAACCATGAAAGCCAGCGATCAGTACAAATATTACTTTTCGCAGGGATTACGTTCAAAAATGCTTGGAAATCAGGATGAAGCGATCGGGTATTTTCAGAGATGTCTCGACTTCTCCCAGAATTCAGCATCTGCGTATTATGAGCTGGGAGTTCTTTATTCTGCAAAGAAAGACTATTCGGCGGCTACCGGTTATGCCCGCAATGCCTGGAAAAAAGATCCCACCAACAAATGGTACGGTTTATTACTGATTGAGAATCTGGCTGCCCAGGGAAAGCATATCGAATGTGTTCCGGTATATCGCGCATTACAGAAGATTGAGCCCGATTCGGAGTCTTTTCGGATTGGCGAAATCGAGATGCTGATTCTCGCCAAACAGGAAAAAGAGGCCTTGAAACGCCTGAACAAGCTGCCTGATGAAGAGGAGATCGCCAAATGGGCCACCGTTCGGAAAAAGGATATTTATTTATCTCTCAATCAATTTGATAAGGGTGCTAATATGCTGCTTGCCTGGCTGAAAAAACATCCCGACGATTATGAAATCAGGGGTATCCTCGCTGAGGCTTATGTATCCAATAAAATGAAGGATAAGGCAGCCGCGCAGTACGAAATACTGAGATCACAGAATCCCGACAATCCGGCCGTCAACTTCTCACTCGGACAGTTTTATTTCCAGAATGGAGATAAAAAAGCCTCATTGACCGAATTCCTGAAGGGATTTAAATCTCCGGATGTTAACCCGGCGATCAAAATCGAAATAATCAAATCATTTATATCGTCACAAAATCAGCAGGATACACTTGACGGGAATGTGGTAAAACTCATTGAAGAGATGTACCTGGTGGATAAGGGCGAAACCAAGGTGGATGCCCTCTATGCCAATTATCTCTATTCGGTGGAAAGATTGGATGAGGCAGAACCCATTTACCGTGAGCTGATCGTCAAAGATCCGGGCAATTTTATTAATTGGCAAAATCTCTTGTTTATTCTGAATCAAAAAAGGGAATACAAAGACATTATAACTGTCAGTGACAGTGCATTAACCTATTTCCCGGGTCAGGGATTGTTTTATCTGTTCAAAGGGATGGCCGAGATCGAAGACAAAAACTACCCGGTTGCCATTTCTGTGCTGAACAAAGGGCTGAGTCAACCCGAACAAAACGCGGAGGTGATCAAGCAGTTCTACCTGTCGCTGGCTGAGGCCCTGTACCGGAGCGGCAATTCCGCTGAAGCCTTCAAAAACTATGATCAGATGCTGGTACTGGAGCCCGACAATGTGCTCGTGCTGAATAATTATAGTTATTATCTTTCGCTGGATGGGCAAAATCTGGATAAAGCACTTGAAATGATCAGCAAATGTGTAAAACTCGAAAAGGATAATCCGACTTATTTGGATACCTATGCCTGGGTGCTCTTCCAGATGAAAGAGTATTCCAAAGCATTGGAACCGATGACCAAAGCGATAGAACTGACGCCGGATCCGAGTGGGGAAGTGCTGGAACATTATGGGGATATCCTGTTCAGGAACGGCAGGGTTGAAGAGGCCAGGAAAGCCTGGATCTCGGCAAAGGGTAAAAAAGAAGTATCGGATAAGATCGATCAAAAAATTAAAAACGGATTGAATTAAGAATGATCAACAGAATAAAATATATCGGATTCACAGGCTTGATTTTCATTTCCCTGATTGCCTTAAACGGATGTCATGTGATGAAAAAATCGGTCGTTGGCGGGAAGACATTATCGGAAGATGAAAACATAATCAGAAAGGTGATCAACACCCAGCCTGAATGGAGATTCATGGAAATCCGAATGTCAGGGAAAGCTATCGATGACGAGGAGAAATTCGGCTTTATCGGAACGGTCAGGCTTGACAAAGACAAGCAGATTTTTATCATTCTTCGTTCCACCATAGGTATAGAAGTCGCAAGGCTTTATGCCAATAGGGACAGTGTATGGATGCAATCAAAAGTTTTGGGCATGAAGGAAAAAGGCGACTGGAAATACATGACGACTAAAATCGGGTATCCGTTGGATTTCAATGCCATGCAGGGAATTCTGACGCAAACGTTATTTTCTTCAAAGGGAGATAAAATAGCTGATTTAATGGAGAATCTGGTGGTAAAAAATGAAGAAAGCAGGCTCTTGCTGACCACGGGCAATAATATTATTCCAGTGGAAAGCGGATTAAAATATTTAATTGATTTTTCAGTGGATCCGGCCAGTTATATCATTCAATATTTTAAAATCCGGGATATTCGGGGTCAATGGCTTGCCGATGTTAAATATCAGTATAATAAGGAAAATCAGATTAAAAAGATAGAAGTAAAAGGCCTTGATTCGGAGAGTAATTTTTCTGTAGAGATGAATATTGTAAAAATGGAAATCAAGGATAATATTGAAATTAATTTCACTAAATTCTGATGTATAAAAAGGCACTCATCGGCATATTACTTGGAGCAGTGATCACTATTGGCGGCTATTGCCAGGATGTTGACAAGTTACGTTCGCAGCGCGAAAAGAGTCTGTCGGAAATCAATAAGACCGAGGAGCTGCTGAAGCAAACCCAGGCAAACAAGAAAAATGAACTTCAACACCTGAATCTGACAAAAAATAAAATCAAAGAGCGCAATAAGGTAATCAGCGGAATCAGCAATGAAATTACGATTCTCGACCAGCAGATAAAGGGAAATGAAGCCACTATAGGTACCTTAAAGACGGAAATAGAAAAATTAAAAGAGGATTACGGTAAGGTAATATACAGATCTTATTTAACCAGAAATTCCTATCATCAATCGCAATATATTTTTGCCGCCGCTGATTTCAACCAGGCCTATAAGCGGTTAAAATATATGCAGCAATACACCCGGTTCCGTAAAGCACAGGCTGAGAAAATCGAGCATAAAACATACGAATTAAAAGAAATTAATACGAAACAGGAAGAAAATAAAAATCAGCGGAACGAACTACTCATATCGGAACAGCGTGAAAAGGCTAAATTAAGTAATGATAAAAAAGACCAGGAGCAATCAGTAAAGAATCTGACCAAACAGGAAAAGAAAGTTAAGAAGGACCTCGATACGCAGAAGGCCAATTTTAAAATGATCGAAAAGTCAATTGAGAAAGCAATCGCTGCGGCTACCGGAAGTGAACGGAGCAGTGGCGGAATGCACATGACTCCTGAAGAGAAAATTGTATCGAATGAGTTCAGTAAAAACAGAGGCAGATTGCCCTGGCCGGTGACCCATGGTGTTGTATCAATGGGTTTTGGAAAACAGGATGTATTGGGACAAAGAGGCGTGGTATTTGATAACAACGGCATCAATATTGTCACTCAGGACAATGCGGTTGTTTATTCTGTATTTGAGGGGGTGGTAGAGGCGATTTCGGTTATGCCGGGCGGCAATTTGCTGGTTTTGATCAGACATGGTGAATATTTTTCGGCTTACCTTTATATCAGTAACCTGAAAATCAAGGTTAGAGATCATGTTAAAATCAAACAGGAGATCGGCCGTGCTACTCATAACGGGAAAGATGGCAATCCCGAATTTAATTTCCAGATATGGAAGGGAATGGTTAAGCAGGATCCGGAAAATTGGCTGTCAAAATGAGTTACAAAAAAGAATTATCCGAAGATGAAATTATTGAGCGAAAACTGCATCTTTTCATCAATAAATATTACCGGATAAAATTTTATCAGGGTTTATTGATTACCCTTTCAGCCAGCCTGATCATCATTTTTTGTCTGCTTAGTTTCGGAAATACTGAACTGGCCGGCAAAAGAATCATCTATTTGGTGAAAATCACCGGCACAGCAGTATGGCTGGCTGTTCTGACAATGACTATCCTGAAACCCCTTGCCCAGCGATTGGGGATTATCAAGGGACTGAATTTTAAAGATGCCAGCAGGATCATCAGCCAGAAACACCAATCCATCGAGGACCGGATCATCAATATTATTGAGCTGACCCGGGAAAAGGCCGGGAAGGACAATGCGCTGTATGATTATGCCATTGCACAGAAGACAGAACATATTCGTGAATTCAATTTTAATGAAGCGATATCGATCAAAAAGCTGGGTTCATTTTTGTTCCGTCTGGCGGTCATTGTTGTGCTCTGTACCATGACCGTTATTTTCTGGCCTGGTTTTGTTAAAAAAGGTATAGGTCAGATGTGGTCGGGGACCCGGCAGATTGCCGAATTAAATAAAACAGGATTTATTATTTTGAACGATTCTCTGAAGGTTGAATCGGGTAAAGATTTTTTGCTGAGATTTAAAATAGTTTCAATGATTCCGGCTGAAGAGGTCACCATTACAGTGGGTACCTCCGAAGAAAAGGCAGGCAAAATGAAGGATGGTTATGAATTTCTGTTTAAAGCTGTAAATTCTGCCATTTTCTTTCATTTAAGCTGCGACGGGTCGGATTCGGAGGAATATGAGCTAAAAACGCTTAACAGGCCCGAACTCGCAGGTATGCAACTGAAAGTAATACCCCCTTCGTATACCGGAATTGAAAGTATGGTTATCGACGGTGACGGAAATGCAGAGGTTCCTTCCGGCTCCACAGTGATCTGGAATATAAAAACTGTTAATACAGATGAGCTTTTTTGGTATGATATTCAGGATTCATTATCATTAAAGGGTAATGGAAATAGTTGGAATAACGAAAGAAGTATTATTAAACCATTGGATTATGAATTAGTCAGCCGGAATCAAAATGGATTATCCAATAATTATAATTACAGAATCACTTTGGTATCCGATTTATATCCGACCATTGATATTTCTGACAGCCGCGACAGCACAATATCAAAAGAGGTTTATATTCAGGGAATTATTCAGGATGATTATGGTTTTTCAAAGCTTGAAATTGTTGAAAACAGATCGGGCAGGGAGCAGGCGAAAGGAATTAAAATAAATGCAAACAATATCTATGAAAGTTTTTATTATTCCATAATTCCTGACAGCATCAATACGGAGTACTTTTTCAGGGTTTGGGACAATGACCGTGTGGCAGGGCCGAAATTCACCGAGAGCCGGAAAATATTTTTGAAAACACGATCGAAAACTGAAATCGAAAATTTAAACAATAAGCTGGCTGACAGTATTAAAACCAATATGCAGGACGGAATGGATGCTATTGAAAAAATGGAGAAAAAAATCAGCGAGTTTAAGATAGATCAGGTAGCCGGTGAATTAAGACCCTGGGAAATTCAGGAAAAATTGAAGGAGCTTAGCGGGCTCAAAGAACAGGTAATGGATTTTATCAATAATATCAACAGTACCGATAAGGAATTTACTGAAAATGAAAATATTTTAAATCAGGATGAAGAATTAAATAAAAAGGCCAAAGAAATTCAGGAATTAATGCAAAGTCTGATGGATGATGAATTGAAGGATTTATTAAAACAATTTGAGGATCTGTCAAAAGAGTTCAATTCCAGAATGGCTGACGAGTTGACCGAAAAAATGGCACTTAATTTAGAGAAGCTAAAAGAGCAGATGGAGATGAGTCTTGAATTATTAAGAAAATATGATCTGGAGAAGGACTTATTGAAGCAGGTAGAGCAGTTGAATCAGATGGCCGATAGCCTTCAAAAGGATAAAAATCAGGAAGAGGGCTCAGGTAATAAACTGAAGGAAGAATTTAAGAAGTGGGAGGATCAATATCAGAAAAACCTCGATCAGGACCAGCAGTTCAAAAAACCAATGGGCTTGAAAGAGCTTGAAAATGAGAGAGAAGAGGTACGAAAGGCGGCTGAAGAGATGGAAAAAAAGGAGTCGGGTAAAGAGTCGGCAAACCGAAAATCACGGGCCTCAAAAGGGTTAAAAAACTTATCGAAAAAAATGAATGAAATGTTGGGAGCGATGAGTGGGGGAGGTGAATCTGTCGATCTGGAAGACCTGAGACAAATACGGAATTCATTGAATGATTTTAGTAAAAAGCAGGAAGAGTTAAATGGGCGGATCTCCAGTATCCAGATTGCCAATCCGGCTTTTACATCGGTTATAAAAGAGCAGAAAGTGTTGGAAGCTAAGTTTATAGGTATCAGGGACAGTTTAAAAAGCTTGGGATATAAACAACCGGTTATTGCAAAAATGATTGGGGATGAATTGTTCCACGTGGAAACATCGATGAAGAACCTGTTCGATAAATTTGAAAATAAACAGGTGAGTGTGGTGAGGATCGAGCAGAACCGAATCATGTCGGAAATCAACAGTATTGCAGTAAAACTGGATGAATTAATAAAGGGTCTGGAGAATGTGAAAGGAAGTGGAAAGGGTGGAGCCAGTAAGTTCACTGACCGGAAAAAGAAGAATGAAGGTGATCAATCGGGCTCCGAAAAAATGGGCGAGACCAAGTCGATGCAGGAATCGTTGAAAGAGCAGTTAAAGAGCTCTATTCAGAAGATGAAATCGGGTCAGAATGGCAAAAAGGAGCGGGGAGAGATGGG
>JAQWAJ010000063.1 GCA_028707745.1 Bacteroidales bacterium
CTTTCAGGAGCCGGGCCAAGCCATAGATCCCAATCGAGCGTTTGAGGCACTGTCATGGTTTCTGCCGGGCGACCAATTCCCTGCGGCCATACCGGCCTGTTGGTCCAGCTATGCACCTCCCTGATCTCGCCTATGGCACCTGCCCAAATCCATTCAGCCAATCGTCGCGTACCTTCACCTGATCGTCCCTGGTTTCCCATCTGGCTGACCACTTTGTGTTCCCTCACAGCTTCAGTCAGTTTACGGGCTTCAAAAATCGAATGAGTCAGCGGTTTCTGAACATAAACATGTTTGCCTCTCCGGATACAGTCCATCGCTGCCGGAGCATGAATATGATCCGGGGTGGCAATGATAACGGCATCTATGTCTTTCTCCTTATCCAGCATCACCCTGAAATCTTTATATCGGGGAGCATTCGGGTACTTTTTGAACGTCTCGGCAGCCCGCTCAAAATCCACATCACAGAGGGCCATAATATTCTGGGAATTGGAATTGTTAATATTCCCGGCTCCCATCCCACCCGATCCTATCGCTGCGATATTAAGTTTATCGCTGGGGGCAACATACCCTTTTCCACCCATGACATAACGCGGGATAACAATCAATCCGGCACCGGCAACAGCCGATTTGGAGAGAAATGAACGACGGTCAAATGTTTTTTTCATGATCAAGTATTAGATTGCTTTCAGAAGGGTAAATTTACTGATCTTTGCATAAAACCATACAGCATGCGGACACGCATTCTCATTTTATTATTGATTCTTTTTCCTTTAATAAACAACCTGTCAGCTCAGAACCGGGTTCTTGGCCCGGAATCCACCATCAGTCTGCTCACCTGCGGACCCGGTCCAGATGTATATAGCTACTTCGGGCACAGCGCATTAAGGGTAAAAGATTCTGCGCTCAATATCGACCGGGTTTATAACTACGGAACATTCGATTTCAGTGACCCTCACTTTTACGCCCATTTTATCAACGGAAAACTGCACTACCTACTGTCGGTTGTCAGATACAGAGGCTTTTTTCCTGATTATGTCAGTGAAAAGAGATTCATCAAAGAACTTCCACTAAACCTCACCCTGGATACCAGAAATGAGCTGTTTAATTTATTGGAAATAAACTACATGCCTGAAAATCGTTACTACTGGTATGATTTTTTTACAGACAACTGTTCGACCCGGATTCGCGATATCGTGGTAAAAGCAACTAGAGGCACTGTTACCTGGCCGGCAGAACCAAATGAACACCTCACCTACCGCGAGCTGATTATGCCCTATATCGGTTTGAACAAGTGGGCTAAAGCCGGTATTCTTTTACTGTTGACTGCAGGTGCCGATCAGGAAATCACACAGGACGGATACATGTTTCTACCCGATCACATGCACCGCCTCTTTACCCAGGCAAAACTGTCAGATGGCACCCCGCTATGCCAGCCTGAAAGAGTCATCTTTCTTCCGGATTATCCAAAGCCGGTGGGAACAGGCATTGTCCATCCATACGTGATCTTCAGTCTCCTGTTGCTGTTGGGATGGTTCATGATTCTATTCAAAAAGATACCCCTCAAGGCGGTCAAATCATTCTTTTCTATGCTCTTTTTTATTTCAGGAGCACTAGGATTCCTATTCTGTTATATGTGGTTCTTTTCAGCCCATCAGGTATGTCATGCCAATCTGAATCTTGCCTGGGCATTCCCGTTTAACCTGACACTCGCCACTACGATCTGGATGCCAAAAGCCCGCTGGATCAACAGACGATACAGCAGAGCCATGGCCCTGCTGATCATCCTGTTCCTGATTACTTTTTCATTCTTCAAACAACAGATTCCGCTGGAGGCTATTCTATTTAGCCTTACCATTCTCCCCGGATTGTTGTTTTTTTCGGGACTGAAACAATTCAGAAAACCCAAAGCCCAGAATCAGACTAATTAATAACGGTTCCATATTCAAAAGTTTTGTGGGTTATTACCTGGCGGATTTCGCCTAAAATATCTGCAATCTCTTCACTGATCAGATAAAGCGCTTCGGAGTCGGCCCTGTTTGTCATCACATCCAGAAACGCCTTATTAAACAAGGATCTGAAATTCAACCTGATTTCGGCAGTTTTCCAGGCAATCCATCCGGGAGCTTCAAAGTCCCAGTATCTGCCGGTATTTACCAACGTGACCATCAATTCCCTGATTACTTCGAGACCAACAGGATTCGACTGATCATCTTCATCGTCAGACTGTACCCCGATGATCAGTTCTTTCTGGTTCTCAATCAGTAAATTCAGATTTAATCCGTTCACCTCGCCCAGCGGAATTTTTATCCCGTAAAAGCCAGGCATCGAAGGGTCACCCTGAAAACGTTCGATCAGCTCATTCATCCTTTTCTTGCTGCAGGTGTACCCCAGATATTCCCAGCCAGGTTCCAGCCCCGATTCGATGGCAATTTTCGATAATGCGTTCCAGAACCTCTTTTCAGCATTTGTGCGATCTTCTTTCATCTTGTTCATATTTTATGATTCAAAAGAATAACCCGGGAACGTAACCTATTTACGTTTTGGGATTTTCTATATTTAGATGCAAGAATTAAGGCAAAAAGGAAAAAATGGCCCTCAATAAATATGCTGCAATACGTTACCGGATTATAGATGAATGTATCCGGAGCCGTTCAAGGCCTTATCCAACAAAGGAAGAGCTAAGATCTGCCTGCGAAGAGGCACTTTACGGATCAAGCAACGGATCAAATGTTTCCCTGTCAACCATCGACAAGGATTTGTGGTCGCTGAAAAATGAATCGGTATTCGGATATGCCCCGATTTCATTCAGTCGCCTGCATAACGGTTATTATTATACCGATCCTGCATTCAGTCTCGATCTGCCAATCTCACCCGAAGACATTGCCCTGATCAGATTGGCTATGCATACGCTCAATCATTTCAGGGAAAGCCAGGTTTTTCAGGATCTGGAAACAGCAGTCAACAAAATTCAGGGCAGGATCATTCTGGCTGACCGATTATCGGGCTCCCATTTAGAAAATGCAATCCAGTTTGAGGCAGTTCCTGAGAGCAAAGGACACGACAACCTGCCTTTCCTGCTGGATGCCATCCGGAATAACCAGGAGATTGTATTTGATTACACTCCTTTTGTGGATGGCCGGTCACGGCATTATACCTATCACCCATACTTGCTTAGGGAGCATAAAAATAGATGGTACCTGGTAGGCAAAGAGATTGAGAATGACAAAATCCGAACCCTCGGTCTCGACAGGATGTCAAATATCTGTTTAACTCAACAAACTTTCCTGACTGATGCGGGATTTAATCCTGACCACTTTTTCCGGTATAGTTTTGGGATTGGAACCTATTCCGGCGTTCCTGAAGAGATCGTTTTTAATCTGGATGAAATTCAAACACAATATATCAGGTCGAATCCATTGCATCCCTCTCAGGAAATCAGGGAGTTGCATCCCGGTCTCTATCAGGTAAAACTATTTGTTATTCCATCTGACGAGCTGAAAATGCAAATTCTCAGTTACGGCAACAAAGTGGAAATCACCAAGCCTGAGTGGCTCAGAAAGGAGATCACCGGGGTTCTGACAAAAGCACTTGAACTCTATAAACCCAGGTAATACCACTTATTGGATGATCAGCAGGTGCGCCTTGATAGCCGTAAGTCCGCCGCTGTCTCTTACCTGAACTTTAATAATATAAGTCCCTGCCACACTGAAAATCCTTTTAATAACCTTATCTGTCGTGTATTCGGTATCGTACCTGTTGTCGTTGTCCCAATCCCAGCGAACCTCAAGCTGATCCATACTATCCTCGGTATCAGAGCACAAGGATGCATCAAAAGTGAATTCGGTAGTAATAGAACCCGGTTCCGGATTAATACTAAATTCAGCTTCAGGAGGAGTGTTTGGGTTACTAACGACAATTTCTTTTGTAAACGTTGACCCATATCCCTCAGTATCGATCACTTCCATAACCACCGTGTATTGACCCGCAACAGTGAACCTATGCTGAATGGTTTTCAGGGTTCTGTATTCTGTATCGTAAATACCATCATTTTCCCAATCCCATCTTACCCGAAGGCTCTCCTGAGAATCTTCAGGGTCAGTGCAACCCGATGCATCGAAATTGAACAGTGTTTCTATAGTACCCTTATCAGGAGCGACAGTAAAAACAGCGGTTGGTTTGATGTTAGCTGCTGCGACCACGATGATCCTGGTAGTTGAGCCAATCAGTCCCTGAGTATCGATTACCTCAAGCCTGGCAATGTATGTCCCGGGCACTGCATAAACAAATACAGCAGCTTTGTTGTTGGTCCAGTTTAAATCCCAGATGCCGTCGCCATCAAAATCCCACCGTACTTTCAGTTTCGTAATGCCATCCTCAATATCATAACAGCCAGAGGCGTCAAAAACAAATGCATCACTAATTCTTCCGGATTCAGGGGTAACCGTAAAGAAGGCTACAGGAGCCGAAGACGACAAATTAACTACAACAGTTTTGGTGGTCCTTGATTTCAGGCCTTCGGGGTCCATGACTTCCAGTACCACCAGGTATTCTCCGGGTGCGCTGAATTTATTATAGATGATCCTTTCAGTACTATATTCTGTATCGAAATGATTGTCCCCATCAAAATCCCACCGCATCATCAGCGATGCTACCGGGCCCTCCAGATCAGTAGTTGCTGATGCATCAAACTTAAAATTCGTATCGGTAAACCCAGCAGGTGGGTCAACAGTGAATGACGCCTTGGGCGGTTGATTATCTAGCAATCCGTTTTGCGATTCTTCATAAAGCTTAGTTTCCCCGGTAGTGAGAAGATCGGGAATATAACCCTGCCATGTTTGGCCCGACCGGAATGCAGATCCGACAGTATTGCAGGTCTGGATTGATTGCCAGGCCGGAACTGACAGATCATAACTCATATTGACAGCAAAATGGTTGATCAGAGATACAGCAGGCTCTCCGCAGAAATAAGGCGTAACAATCTGGCTGATGTAAATACTGCCCGAATAGTCTGATAATCTGGGCCCGTTGAACAGTCTGACCTCAGCATTCTGAATATTATTATCCTGATTCAGAGACCATTTCCCCCAATAATTGTAACTCAACGCCAGGTTTCCGGTGGAAACTCCTGAAAAACTCAACGACAAAAGTGTGTCACCAGTAGTGACTGCATGAAAGCCCATCCAGGTTTCAACCTGATAGGTTATCGGGAAACCATTGATGATAAATGGTCCAAACATCGATTTCTCGATCAGCAGGCTATCCTGAGCATCAGTAGGGATACTCGTTTTTATCGTCAGCTCCCCATCGATTTCAAGCGAATAATTAAAATCCAGCCGGCAGCGGTCAAACCAGGGATCGGTTCCCTGCCCAACCAATAGCAATTCCCCAATGGTCGATTTTGAATAAATCTTACCTGAAGTAAACTGCACCTGAAGTGGTTTCGAATTCCAGAAATTATTAAATAAATCGAATCCGGATAGTTTCAAGGTATCTGAATTCCATTCACTCAGCTCCGTTCTCGTCCTGGAATACAATGTCCCGCTGTTAACCGTGTCGAGAAACGATACACTCTTAAACACCTTATCCAGTTGGCATGATTCGACATTAAAAACCATCCTTGAACCAATTCTTGTTGCCGTGATCACTTTTCCAAACATTCCGTCGATCCCTGGATAATAAACGATATCTCCGGCTTTGATAGCAGGAGGTTCCCCGATCAGATCGAATTTTATCAGGTTATTGGTTCTTAATGGATTTGTGAATACCAGCGTGTCCAGCTTTACTACGTTATCCTGAAATGCAGATGAATTTGTCACTGCCTCTGATTCATAATCTTCAACCGGCTCTCTTTCACAACCAATAATCAGGAGCATTACCAAAAGCAATCCGGATAAATAGTGAGAATATGACAATTTCCTTGGCATCATGCGCTTCAACTATCGAATGTGAATAACAATCTTATTTTTTTGGTTCAGCCGGAGTTGCTCCGTGGTCAAGATTTCATCCATACTATTATCTTTCTCTTCCAATCTTGCATAAATATAGTAGGAAACCTCCTTCAGGTCAGTGAAAACCACTTTACCCTCTATTCCGGTCTGACGCCAAACCTGAACAGGATTTTCTCTTTTAGTCCATGCAACTTCATTATCAAACAATCCAACAGTAACCCCCGGAACAACAGCCTCATTTTCATCAACCACCATGATTTCCAGCTGCGGAAGTGTATCGATCTTGCTGCAGCCACAGAAAATAACTGCCAGGCCCAATCCCATACCCCACAATATGGATTTCTTTTTACAGATCATTTAGTTCTTATCTTGGTTTAATAATACACTCATTCCCAAATATATATAATAAGCCTGGTTAACTGTTTTTCCAGGAGCTCCCCATAGTGGATTATACTGTCCCAGATATTTAGATGCATTAAAAGTCAGATTGGTATTCTTATCAAGGCCCGATATTCCCTGCCTCATTCCAGCACCGATAAAAGCATCCAGCCGGTCGCTTAAGTGGTAGAAAACCGAGAGATCTCCCTGCAGACCCAGGTTAACTCTTCTCATCGAGTTAATCCAATCCGAATCACTGATTACATGCTCCAGCTTGGCACCGGTGTTCCTGTTCACTGCTGATGAACTCCAGCTCTCAAAAAGCCGGATTCCCAGGGATAATCCTATATCTGCCCTGATTTCCAGCTTATTATACGAATGCGTTCTGGCGGCAAACAAAACCGGAATTTCCAGGCTTTGCAGCTTATTCTTTATCAGAACATCTCTCATGTTTGGGCTAAAACCTCCGACGGCATCCAATGAATCCAGTTTGAGTGTTCCGGAATAGGTCGAGAAGTTAACCCCCGTTCCCATGCCCCAATGATCAGTAAGGTAATAAAAACAAGAAATCTGACCTCTGAAACCAGCTCTCCCGCCAGAAGCAAAACGTTGGTCATCTTGCAGGGCCGAATTGCTGAAACCCGTCAGAGATGGAGAAACAGATGCCTGAAGGTACCCCTGTTGTTTATCCGGAATATCCATTCCGTATATCATAAAGTTCCCCGGAGCTCCTTCAACATTGTAAAACGCGATCTGGTAAATAACCCTCAGCTTGCAGGAATACGCTTTCCCGTTGGAGATTCCGCTCAACGATTGGTTAATCCGGATCATAACGACATATCTGTTGTTCCTGTCATAATCAGGGACTCCAATAGTCAATGTCTTTAAATCAAAATCAAGCATGAGCCCATCCGGAAAATTATTTTCCACTCTGGATACAAACTCATCAATGCTGATCTTACCAGTGTTCTCTTCGCCATCCAACGTATTGATTACCTGAACATTTGGATTGGCATAAAGATGCATGAACTCTTTCTGAAACTCCAGATCCGTTTGGCTGTTCAGATGATCATGCAGGAACTGGCACTGCAAAAGAAGTGAAACCACAGAATCCTTCAGTGTCGCTTTATCCCAAACCTGACTGCCCTGACTCCAGGCTCTTTGCCCTGATAACAGGATCATTATTAATATGATAGTACAGACTTTGCAGCTGCTAATCAATCTCATGTAACAATTTCAATTTGTTGCAATAGTTAAAGGTACAGAAAGCAAAAATAGAAATTTACCGGGAGAGAAGGCTCTTAATTGAATATTCTTCGGTTTCGATGGTGCTATTGTTCATTTCAAGCGAATGTTTCCGGCTGAAAATTCTCAGCTCTTCAGTGACCGGATTCATCAGGCATGATATCTGGTAGGCCTCCCGGAACACCTCTTCATGGAAATCGACGGCTGATTGAACATAATTCAGGATATCCACTTTTGCCTGTCCCCACCACCCAATAAGCGTATACCCGGGCAACTCACGAGGGGTTGACTCATTTCTCAATTCGATAAACCGATCGACAAACACCTT
>JAQWAJ010000064.1 GCA_028707745.1 Bacteroidales bacterium
GTTTGATCAGCCCCATGATAATCCTGATGATGGTGGATTTACCGCCGCCGTTCGGACCGATCATACCGATGAAATCACCCTCCCGTATAGCCAGGTTGACGTCCTCGATTACCGGCTCATCGCTGTAACCGAAAGTGACAGATTTTAATTCGACTAGGTTCACTTTGCAAAAATCATAAATATATCTAAGAAAATCGTCACTCGTCACTCGTCACACGTCACGCGTTTCGCGTGACGTGTCAGGGGCGAGCGCAGCTCGCCCCTAGCGGCGGTCCATTTCTGAAATTTTGGTGGCGAGCTGTTCCATCTCGGCAAACCAATCGGGCGACATCGGGTCAATCACCGTGATGACGGCGCCGATTTCGCGCGAGAGGGCTTGGGCATTTTCCTGATCGTATTCTTTCTGAATAAATATCGTGTTGATTTTTTCTGTTGCTGCAAGATCAACCAACTCCCTGAAATGGGAGGCCGTCGGCTCTTTGCCGCCGTTCTCCATCGAGTGTTGGATGAGATGATAATCCCGGGCAAAATAGGCCAGCGCCGGATGGAAAATCAGAAAACTCCGGTGATTTAGTCCGCTGAACCGGGTACTCATAGTTGCAGCCAGACTGTCGATCCGGGTATTCAGTTTAAGGAGATTAGCTTCAACCATCTGGCGGCATGATGGGTCGGCTTTGATGAGTCCCGATGCCATGTTTTTAGCAATCTTCCGGGCCTCGGTGAGCGACATCCAGTAGTGGGGATCGACTCCCTCATGCGAATGTCCGTCGGGTTCCGACTCATGGGCATGCTCTCCTTCGCTCCCTTCCGAAGTGATCAGGTTAATCCCGGAAGAAAGATCGATCACAGGCAGACCGGGATAATTTGACTTCATCTTTGGGACCCAAGCTTGTTCAAATCCAAGGTGTCCGTTGATAAACAGCGCCTTTGATTTTTCAAGTTCCTGCAACTGGCGCGGATTGGGGTCGTAATTGTGATGACTGACCCCGGGAGGTACCATCACGTTGACCCGAAAACGATCGCCGGCCAGCTGTTCGGCAAAATACTGTAATGGCAAAATAGTAACCGTAACAATCGGTTTAGGATCTTCAGCCTGTTTTGTTTTGCATCCGGTTACGAAAAATATCGGAATAAACAGAAATACAAGGAGTTTCTTCATTATTGATTGAAAGGAAGGAATTTTTGAATGGTTTGAAGATTGATGTCGTTCACTGAATTACTGCCCTCAGGAGTGTACATGATTTCGATTTTATCCCGATAGGCTTCCTGAATTTTATAGCGGACCATCTTCATCGTGGAATTGATCATGTGGTTTTGTTCGGTAAATGGCTCTGTAACAATTTGAAAGGTTGATGGAACCCATTTTTCGGGGAATTGATTGCGATATTCGTCGGTATTTTTGAATTTATAGAAATCTTGCTTGATGGCCTTGAGTAAAACCTCACCATCGGCAATCTTGTTCTTTTCAACATGTTTTGCAACCTTACCTGCATCCAGGGTGATTATGGCGCTGGTGTACTTCTTCATATCGTTATAAACCATTGCCTGCAAAATTAGTTCAGAAGAGTTTTGAATAGCCTCTTCAATTCCTTCAGGTGAATATTTTTCTCCGTCGGCTGCTATCAGGAGGGCCTTGCCACGACCGACCACAACCAGAAAGTTGTCTTCATCATAATAGGCCAGATCGCCGGTGTAGAGCCATCCGTTCTTGTTGGTTTTAGCCGTGGATTCGGGATTTTTATAATACCCCTTCATGACGTTGTTTCCGCGGACAATCATTTCACCTCTTTCGCCGACAATGCATTCGGAGCCGTCGGGCCTGATAATTTTACATTCTACATTGGGGATCACCCGCCCCGATGAGCCAAGTTTGTGCACCACCGGAGTATTGGCCGAGATGATCGGAGTGGCCTCGCTCAGTCCGTATCCCTGATAAACCGGCACCCCGATGGCGTAAAAGAATACCTGCTGCCGGATATCCAGCAAGGCGCCGCCCCCAACCAGAAAGCGAATGCTGTTTCCGAATATCAGCCGGAGTTTCTTAAATATCAATGCATTGGCAATTCCATAAGGAATGCCGTATACCATTCTGGTAAAAAATCCAGCCTTTTTATAACCGTTTTTATTGATTTTGATGCCTGCGTTGAGTCCGGTGTTGAATATCCAGTTAATGATTTTTCCTTTAGCAGCCACGCCGTCCTTCATTTTCGACATGAAGTTCCCCGACAGGGCCGGAACGGTGAGCACAAAATGGGGATTGCACTCCAGCATGTTGACCGGGATGTTTTTCACCGTTTGAATACCGCCGCCTCTGGCATCCACGAAATAAAGGCTGAGGCCCTTGAGCAGTGCGGCATAGATGCCTACCGTATGGGCAAACGAGTGGTCGAGCGGAAGAATGATGTAGAGCCGGTCGCCTTCGGTGAGGTCGAAATAGTTCATCGCATCGTTGCTGTTGGCATAGAAATTCAGCTGGGTAAGCATGATGCCTTTTGGATCGCCCGTGGTGCCTGAAGTATAGGAGATGGTCACGACATCGTCCTCTTCAATCTTTTCTTCAATTTTATCCAGATGGGGCTCGGTTTCTTCGAAGGTGAATTTACCGTTTTGAAGGATATCGTTGTACAGGACAATGTCTTTCTGCGGATTGATCCCGAACTCCTCGCAATCTTTTTCGATGAGCCTGATGTCGTCGTCGAGGAAAATGATTTTTTTGGTGAATTGCAGCTGGGTCCAGATGGAAGCCACTTTCTCGAACGTGTTTTTCGATACGATAATGGCTTTGGATTCCGAATGGTTGAGGCGGAACAGAACCTCGTCGGGCATCAGTTTGATCGACAGAGGGACCGTGGTGCCGCCGGCGAAGAGAATTCCGTATTCACCTGAAAGCCAACGGTTCCTGCCTTCAGCCAGGATAGCAACTTTATCGCCTTTTTCCAGACCTAATTCATAAAGTCCGGCAGCTAAAAATCTTGCTTCATGCAGCATCCCGGGATAGGTTAATCCAACCCAGCCATCATCTCCCTTTTGGTTGGTATAGGCTGTTTTCGGATACTTTTCGGCGCTGGTTCGAAGCATTTGGAGGACCGTTCTTTTCATGGCTTTCAGGTATTTAGATTTAGCGGAGCGAATATACACATATCCCGGAAAACAAAAACGGAGACCGGAGAGAGGGGGGGGTGTAATTGTTGTAGTTGTTGTAATTGTTGTAGTTGTTGTAATTGTTGTAGTTGTTGTAGTTGTTGTAATTGTTGTAGTTGTTGTAATTGTTGAGGCTGACACTAAATTTCTATTGGAGCGTTGTCACCCCTGCGAAAGCGATTTTCTCTGTTACCCCTGCGAAAGCGGGGGCCTCGTCCCTCACCGCGAAGGCTTTGGGAGCATGCACCCTTAAACCATGCCCTCTTTCGTAACGTCATGACCTGTTTTGCGTCTAACCTGAAAAAATTCAACCAATGAAAAAGCTTTGGTCACTATCCCTGTATTTACTGGCTTTGTCGATGTGCATTCCTTGTAGCCTGAAGGCTCAATCTGTTGGTGATGAACTGATCTTTCCGGATATAAACCGGAAATTTGTTGTTGTCAGTGCTACTTCTTCAGGTCAGCAGAAGTTATGCGGCACAGAAATGGCGCCGGCAGATTCGATGGCTGCTCTTGTCAGGCAGGAAATCTTAATGCCATTCAACTGGCAGATGGTCAGAATGAGCCAGTGTGCCCGAAATCTGATCAAAAACAACGAGGGTCCCAACATACTCTATCTATCGAAAAATGAGGGTGGATTTCCACGGACGGGCATCTGGCTGACTGATTTAAATGGAAAAGAAACACACTACCCGGATCTGGCATTTGTCGACCTGGTACTCGATAAAAAGAGGATCGATCAGGGCGATATGTCAATCTATACTCATGAACTGGGCCATGTGATGATGGATTTGATCCTGGGCCAAAAGATGGAAAAAATGGATCAACGGCATACTTCAAAACAGCACGTCAGTATGGGTGTGACGGATTACCTGACGGCTTTCAGCGAGGGGTGGGGGATTCACTTTCAGCGGTTGGCCTACGACCAGACGGAAAAATACCGGAAATCGTTCGAAAGCTCATTGACGCCTGAACGTGCCCTGAATCTGGCCTGGCACTCGGGAATGGACCAGTATATGCGCCTCACCGCTGTGAAGGATAATGGCTACATCTATGAAAAGTTTACCCCATGTGGTCAGGCTACCGAATCGCTGGATACGGAGCAGCGAATATTACTCGAACATACCAGTCCGGCTTTTGACCATACGCGTATAAAAAATGCTCAGCAGATGCTTTCCTGCGAAGGTGTTTTGGCAACCATTTTCTATCAGGTAAATTCCGATCAGAAACTCGCCGGAAATTATCTTAATTCTGAATTTTACACTCCGTTTCTGGTCGCTCCGATTCCTGCCGGAACAACTCCGCAACAGATCTTCTCGCCAGTGGAGAATATGATGCTTAAAAATTTTTGGATATGGTCTAAAATGAATGACATGGATATCACCGGCAGCCCTCTTATGGTATGGATAGAATCGTGGTGCAATGAATTTCCAGATGATCGCGATCAGATCTTAAAGATTTTTATCCGGATCACCGATGGGGTTACGGTGAGTCCGGAGTTGGCTCAGATTGTAGCCATGATGAACTACTCAGGCCAGGTTGGAGAGATGCAGGAGTTCCAGAGCCAGGCCGGAAAATATCGTGAATCGATCTTGAAAATGATCGGGGAGTGTAAATCGGACCTGAGCAAGTTAACCAAAAATATTGGCCCCGAACTCTGGGTCACTTCAAAAACGGTTAAAATCCGTCAGTCGCTCTGGCGCTCCGAGCCGAAAAATCCGCTCTCGGTTAATCTGAATACTGCCAGTTTGCCTGAAATGCAGGCTTTTATGGATCCAGGCAAAGCGATTGAATTTATCCGGATGCGAAAAGAATCAGGATACTTTATTTCGATGGAACAGGTTAAACAATTTGGGTTTTTGTTGGTTAAATAGTTTTGTGTTTTAACAGAAAGAGCAAATGTTCTCATTTTAATTGTAATTTAGATTCCTGGAATTGGGTTATTCCTGATATCCTTGTTATTTCGACCAAAAAGTTATCAAATTAACAACCTTATGAAAACCCTTAAAGTCTTAATCCTGAGCACTCTGGTTTGTTTTCTTGCATTGCCGGACCTGTCTGCTCAAAAAACGATCTCTAACGGAGTCGGGCTTGCCGTAAAAGCCTCGACAAATGGAATAGGAATTGATGCCGTCTACGGCTTTTACAAAAACATGCACGTCCGTTTGGGATTTGAGAAGCTTGGTTTCAATAAAGATTTCTCATTTGACCAGGATGAAGTTACCTATGATGCAACGGCTGATTTTAAGACGGGAAGCATTTCGTTGTTGTTTGACTATCAGATAGCACGTAGTTTTTTCGTTACAGCTGGTGCCGGTTGGAACCTGTTTAATGTGGATGTTGATGGTAAAGCGGCCAGCTCTCTGCAATTCGGTGATGTGATGGTCTCTCCTGACAAGATCGGTACATTCTGTTTCGTGGCAGATCCTTCATTGAAAGTTTCACCTTATTTGGGAATTGGCTTTGGCCGGACATTGGGATCGTTAAAAAATCTTGCCTGCGCTTTTGAAATCGGCGGTTTTTATCAGGGTTCAACTGATCTGACGATTACTGCTGACGGACTTTTATCGCCAACTGCCAATCCGGACCAGAAACAGGCGGAAAAACTGGAAGGTCAAATCAGCCAGTACAACATCTATCCGGTTCTCAAGTTTTCGATCTCCTATAAAATAGTCAATTTCTGACCCATTGTATTAACCTGATTAATTTGTATCATCATGAAATCCAAAATATTAAAACCGATTCTTTCTCTGGCAGGGCTGGTCCTTCTGATGCTCAGCATCACCGGGTGTAAGGGGCTTTTCGACAATCCGCTGAAGGATAAGGATACGGGTAAAAACATTACCGCGCTACTGATCGACCGGAATTTTATCACCCTGAAAATCAATATACGCCTCGAGGATATGAGCGGAAACGCTGTTACTCAGGAGAATGTTCAAATCCGGTTATTAGGTGAAGATTCTGTCAATTTTATCACATTTGCCGGTGAGCGGCAGGCCACTTTTACCACCAATTCAGGATTCATTGAAGTAGGTTGCGATCCTAACCGTGTGATCAATGCGCAGCATCCTCTTGAATTTACCATTGTCGCCATTGGACCCAATCATGCTTCGATGCCTCAGTTTGTCAGTTATACGACTGATGGCGTTAAAAACCTTACGATCAGCATGATATCAATAGGTGTTGGTAAATCGATGAATTTCGGAGGTTACAATGAGCCATTCGACATGACCTTTAATGGGGTTAAAAACTCCTCGGAACTTGAATTTCTCCTCCCGGCCAGTTATCTCACTCCAACCGGTACAGATTACCAGTATGTTAACTGGTATCTGGCCGACCAGGCGGGAACTCTGATTTGTGATAACCTGACCGATAACAGGCTCTATTCCGATTATGGTGTTTATTTTCTATGTCTTACATCCAGTAGCTATCATCTTCCGAACTCACTGCCGTTAAAAAATACGGGAAACGGCATCAACGGCATCAGTTATGTGTATTCGGCGATTCTGAGATCAGGAGTGGCCAAGTGTACAAACGGGCTCACGATCAATGTTGACCGGTCGGGTGGCGGTGATGGTACGGGCGTTTTCGATTACCTGATCACGTTCTCAGATGGAAGTACAAAGAACGGGCAGATCACCTGCACCTTCCCATCGAGTAACCTGATTGAACAGATTTATTATCCCGCGTCAAATCCTGCAGTAACGGTCGCCCTTTCAGGTGATGCTCAGTATGATATGTCACCTCCGGTGAACCTTTCTTCGGCATGCGGTGGCGTTGCTACATTTGTAGCTACCCCGAAAAGCAATCTGAAAGTTTACCGTATGGCTATTCAATACAAGTGTCCGCAGTCAGATATCGGGATCGGATTATCGATTGTGGGCGAATTCAGGAAAACCGGAGCCACCGGCGACTGGACTTCCTTTGCGTCCATCGAAGGGGTATGCGAGTTACAGTTGGAACTGAATGCCGATTATGATTTCAGGGTAAACGTCGAAGGTGAATACCATAATTTTGTTCTTCCGACTAATCCTGCACTGGTTGAAGATGCTTTGAGGGATCAGCAGAGTGCCGATTATCAGCTGATCAGCCTGGTTATCACCCCAACCACCAACAAGACAATTATTGAAGCATCTGTTCAGTTCAGTCAGGGAATATGCGATATCCTTGATTAGACGGTTGCCCGGTTACTGATAAAAGATTAAGGCTGCTTCCTTATCCCCAAAGGGTGGAAGCAGCCTTGTTTTTTTATGGTATTCAGGGAATAACCCGGATCAGATTCCTTTAGCCAGATGATAATAGAGGTCGTTCCAGCGGAGCTGGTTACGGAATTCATCGATTTTAGTGTCCTTGTCGATCACCACCAGCTCAACACCTGCGATATCGGCAAAATCGCGGATATACTCAGTGGTCAGGTTCTGACTGTAGCAGGTATGATGAGCGCCGCCGGCATAGATCCAGGCGGTTGCAGCGGTTGCCAAATCGGGTTTTGCTCTCCAGAGTACGCGGGCCACGGGTAGTTTTGGCATATCATGAGGAGGCATGGCTTCGACTTCATTGACGAGTATCCGGAAGCGGCTACCCATATCCAATACCGATACATTGATGGCAGGTCCTGCGGCTACGTTGAAACAGAGCCTGACGGGGTCAGCCTTGCCGCCGATGCCCAGCGGATGGATTTCGAGAGAAGGTTTGCCATCGGCAATGGATTCGCAGATTTCGAGCATGTGTGCGCCGAGCTGAAGCT